>JAESTY010000115.1 GCA_016763355.1 Immundisolibacteraceae bacterium | reverse complement strand
GGGCGGCCTGCAAATGGGTAAAACCAGGCATGATGGTGTCGGCCTCACGCTCGGCAATATCCAGCAGCACCCGAATAAGTGCTTCCAGATCCCGGTCAATGCCATCAAGTTGATCACGCAGATAGAGTCGTACATCCGTGGCTACCTGGTCATTGCGCGAGCGTCCGGTATGTAATTTTTTACCAACAGGTCCGATTCGATCGGTCAGGCGGGCCTCGATGTTCATGTGCACATCTTCGAGGGCGACGGACCAGCCAAAGTCGTCCCGGTCTATTTCTTCACCAATACTCTGCAGCCCATCGACGATGGTGACCGCTTCGGCATCCGTAAGCACCCCAACCCTGGCGAGCATGCGCGCATGGGCAATAGAGCCGGTGATATCGTAATGGGCTAACCGCTTGTCGAACTGTATCGACGCGGTAAACTCTTCAACGAATGCATCCGTGGCTGCTGTAAACCGGCCACCCCAGGGTTTTTTTGACTGCTCATTCATGGTCGCGAATTATACAGGAATGCCTTCTTGACCGACCGCAGTAATCACGCAATTATCGATCTGTTTGTACCCGACTTCTGCCAGCCGCAAGCCGTAGCCATTATCGTCATCGGTGCTGAGCTACTCGCCTTCGTTCTGGTGATCGCTGGAGCCAACAGCTGGGCTACCGGAATCGAGCAATTAGCGATAACTTCCCTCTATGTCCAATGGGCTGCACTCGTCAGCGCTGGCCTGCTTTGCGTCAGTCGCCACCTGCTCGCCCGGCTAAGCACCTGGCAGTCGGCGGTGATCGCCTTTTCTATTCCAATGTTAGTCAACCTGGCATTGACCCTGGCGTCACACCTGCTACAAAACCAGGGATTGCTTTCAGGCAGCTGGACTACCCATAGCAGTCTGTTACTGGATCTGCTACGCAATCTGACCATCACCGCCATCGTCAGCGGCGTGCTGCTCAGATATCTTTATCTTCGCCATGAGACCGCAAAAAGTCTGGCCGCTGAGCACCAGGCCCGCATTGATGCGTTGCAATCGAGAATTCGGCCGCATTTTTTATTTAATAGCCTGAACACCATTATCAGTCTGGTAAGGGACCAGCCAGTTCGTGCCGAAGAGCTCTGCAGGATTTAGCCGAGTTATTCCGCCACAACCTTCGTCAGACCGAGCAACTTGTTTCGTTACAGGACGATATTTCTCTGTGTAAACAATACCTTGCCCTGGAGCAGCTACGCCTGGGTGAACGCCTGCAGGTGAATTGGCAAATCAGTGGATTAGACCGATCAGTCAAGATACCTCCTTTGGTATTGCAGCCGCTGCTCGAAAATGCGGTGTACCACGGTATTGAACCCCTCACCGAACAGGGGACGATCAACATTACCGCCAACATCGGTAGCGACACAGATATCAATGGTGAGACTGGCGCTTACGTCATCACCATCGAAAACCCCCTACCGACTGAACACGGACCACACAGCAGCTCGGGCCATCAAATTGCTATCGATAACATTAAGCAGCGTTTACAGGCCCACTTTGGCAACCCCTCCATCCTTGCGGTAGAAATCCGCCAGGCAACCTACCGAGTAATCATCAGCCTGCCTCAACTCGACATTGGATGACCAGCAATCATCATGACGAATGAAAAGCCGGGTCCACTGCAGGTCCTCATCGTCGATGACGAAGCACCGGCTCGAGCGCGATTACGCCAACTGCTGGATGACACCAACCAAGATCATCAACAACTGGCTGTCTGCTGTTGCGGCGAGGCCGCCGATGGTCTTCAGGCATTAGCTCAGGTAGATCGGTTGCAACCAGATCTATTGCTGTTAGATATTCGCATGCCGGCCATGGATGGCCTCGAAGTGGCACGCCACCTGCAGCAACTCGACAAGCCTCCGGCGGTTATTTTCACCACTGCATATGATGAATTTGCGCTTCAGGCGTTCGATGCGAATGCGGTTCATTACCTGGTCAAACCGATTCGCCAGCAACACCTCGCCGAAGCGCTAAGCCGGGTAAAAACAAATCAGCCACCAGCGCCGCTACCTAGCGATATCACCGCTAACTCACCTCGCAGCCATTTTAATATCAACCAAAACGGTAACCGCTACCTGGTACCGGTCACTGATTTGCTGTTTTTACAGGCGGAACAGAAATACGTCACCCTTCACACTGCGGATAAAGAATGGCTGGTTGACGAGTCGTTGGTTCATATAGAACAGGAGTTTGGGCAGCAGTTCATTCGAGTACATCGAAATGCCCTGGCTCGGGTACAGGCGATCAGTGGAATAGGCAAAAACAGTGACGGCTTTAGCCTGCTGTTTCAACCTACCGACAAGCAGTTACCGGTCAGCCGGCGCCGAATTGCTGCGCTCCGGAAGGCGCTAAAATAGTCTCCATACTCACCGAGCCATCAATCTCATAAAATTATGGTCGATAGGCCGACTAAATTTATAAACTCTTTCAACCTCGCTTGCGCCGCAACAATAGCAGTAATAATTGCCACAACATCAATGGTTTCCGGTAATTTGGCCATACTATTAAGAGAACCAAACATCAGCCGAAAACAGAGCAGCCCCACAAGAGTTTCTAAAATCGACGCCAACCCGTCGGTTGTTTGCGCCTAGAATGTAAAAAGGCATCTACCCGCTGGCGTCGATATGGACCGAAAATATCGAATTCAACCGGGCATTTAGCTGTTGCGCAGCGTGGCGCTTCCATTCATTTAACTGGAGGGAAGATGAACGATAGCATCTCCACCGGCAGTGCTTCTTACCTGGATAACCTCTACGAGGATTATCTGCAGGACCCTAATTCAGTACCCGAAGGTTGGCTGGACTATTTCCAGGCGCTAGGCCCCGCCACCGGGGTCAACGGCCAGCAGCTGCATTCCAAGGTTCAGGCCGATTTTTTAGAACTTGGACTGAATAAATACCGGGCGACTTCGGCAACTGCTCCGATTGCGGTGCCTGGCGACACCCACCAGGCCGAAAAACTCTACGCAGTTCGCACCCTGATCAGCGAATACCGTCGGCGCGGCCACATGGCTGCCCATGTTGATCCGCTGTTTCTGCGCGATAAAGAAAACGTCGAAAGCCTCGATCCGGCCTTTCACGGACTCACAGCTGCTGACATGGAATCGACCTTTATTGCCGATTTCCCTGGCATGCCGGAAGAAATGAAATTACGGGAAATCATCGACTTCCTGCAACAAACCTATTGTCGTAATATTGGCTGGGAATATGCCTATATCAATGATCGCGAACAGGTTGAATGGATGCGCTTACGCGCCGAAACCAACCACGGCCGACCTTCCTTTGATAGCGAGCGCAAACAGGAAATTCTTGACGCTCTGGTTGGTACTGAGGGGTTAGAGCGCTACCTGCATCGGCGCTATGTCGGCCAAAAACGCTTTTCATTGGAGGGTGGCGACAGCCTGATTCCACTCGTTGATCAGATGATTCAACACGCTGGCTCGGAACACACCAAAGAAATCGTCATCGGTATGGCCCACCGGGGTCGGCTCAATGTGCTGGTCAACATCCTCGGTAAAAAACCCAGTGAGCTGTTTGCCGAATTTGAAGGCAGCGCCGATCAATCTGCCAACGGCTCGGGAGATGTTAAATACCACCAGGGTTTCTCATCGAACCTGAACACCACCGGTGGCGTGGTCCATGTCACCCTGGCGTTTAATCCATCGCATCTGGAAATCATCAATCCAGTTGTGGAAGGCTCAGTGCGATCACGCCAGGAACGTCGGGATGACCAGGATCGCAACCAGGTATTGCCGATTCTAATTCACGGCGATGCGGCCTTTTCCGGCCAGGGCGTGGTGATGGAAACCCTTAACCTGTGCAATGTTCGCGGCTACTCCACCGGCGGTACGATTCATCTGGTGGTCAATAACCAGATTGGCTTTACCACCAGCAACCCGGTCGACGCCCGCTCTACCCATTACTGCACAGACATCGCCAAACTCATTCAAGCACCCATTATTCATGTCAATGGCAATGATCCGGAAGCCGTGGTTCACGCCGCCCGCATCGCCATGGATTACCGCACCAAGTTTCACAATGATGTGGTGATCGACATGGTCTGCTTTCGTCGCCACGGGCACAACGAGGCCGACGAACCGGCGCTGACCCAACCGATCATGTATGCCAAGGTCAAAAAACAAAAAACCGTGCGTGAGCTTTATTCTGCCCAGCTGGAGCAGCAAGGCACCATTGAGCAGGGTGCTGGTGAAACCTTATTTGCTGAATACCAACACCGATTGACCCTGGACCAACCCGTATCACTGCGCAAACTCAGCCATCAAAAACCAGTGCTATTGATTAATTGGGAGCCCTATTTGAATGTCGACTGGACAGCTCCCTGCGACACTTCTGTACCGGCTGAAAAACTACTAACCCTCGGCGACAAAGTCACCGAAGTCCCTGAAGGACTCGTGCCCCATGCCCGGGTCAACAAGATCCTCCAGGATCGTCGCGCCATGGTGCGTGACGACAAACCGATCGACTGGGGCTGCGCCGAGACCTTGGCCTACGCGACTATTCTAGAAGATGGCTACCGGGTCAGAATTTCTGGCCAGGACAGCGGACGTGGCACATTTTCCCACCGCCATTCCGTACTGCATCACCAGACCGGCGACCGTGCGGAAGCCTGGCGCCATGTCCCGCTGCAACATATGGCGCCGAACCAACCCCGGTTTCTGGTCATTGACTCATTACTCTCAGAAGAAGCCGTTCTGGGATTTGAGTTTGGCTACTCCAGCGCTGACCCAGACACATTAGTGATCTGGGAAGCTCAATTTGGTGATTTTGCCAACGGCGCCCAGGTGGTGATCGATCAATTCATCAGCTCTTCCTGGTCAAAATGGGACCGGCTCTGCGGCATGGTGATGATGCTACCCCACGGCTACGAAGGTCAGGGGCCGGAACATTCGTCCGCAAGACTGGAGCGATACCTGCAACTCTGCGCTGAACAGAACATTCAGGTCTGTGTGCCCAGCACGCCAGCACAGATGTTCCACCTACTACGCCGGCAGATGCTACGGCCATTCCGGCGACCACTGATTATCATGACGCCGATAAGCCTACTGCGACACAAGCAGTCGGTATCAACCGTTGCCGACCTCTCTGAAAAGCAATATCAGTTAGTTATCGATGACGACCAGGTTGAACCCGATAAGGTTGAGCGGGCCATCATCTGTTCGGGCAAGGTCTATTTTGATCTGCTTGCAGCCCGTAACGAAGCCGAACTAACCGAACAGGTGGCGCTGATCAGAGCTGAGCAGCTCTACCCGTTTCCATTGGCTGAGATGCGCGCCGCATTAGCTCGTTATAGCAATGCTAGCCGGGTTATCTGGACCCAGGAAGAACCACAGAACCAGGGCCCCTGGTACAGCAGCCAACACCACCTGGTTAATGCGCTTGCCGATCATCAAAGCCTGAGTTTTGCCGGTCGACCTCATTCCGCTTCTCCAGCGGTCGGCTATATGTCCCGACACAAGGCCCAACTCCATGAATTCCTCGAGACCGCCCTACGTGGCAACGATTAAACCGACGTTGAACATAGCCGTCCAGCCGACAGGCGCGACCCAGCAATCATTCAAGCACCAAATTAAGGACCACCATCATGCTCGTTGAAATTAGTGTGCCGCCATTACCCGAATCGGTCTCCGAAGGAACCCTGATGTCCTGGCTAAAAAAACCCGGAGAAGCGGTTGCTGTCGATGACACTCTGGTTGAACTGGAAACGGACAAAATCGTCCTTGAAGTAGTCGCAATCAATGCTGGAGTTTTAAAAGAAATCCACCAGCCCGACGGCGCTACGGTTACTGACGGCGACCTACTGGCGATCATTGATACCGAAGGTGCTGCTGCAGCAACAGAATCCGTATCAGTCACTGCTGTTGAGGTTTCTGCCGCCGATTCAAGCGACAGCAACCCAGCCCAACTCAGTCCAGCTGTACGCCACCTGTTGACTGAAAATAGCCTCGATGCATCGGCAATCACCGGTAGCGGCAAAAATGGCCGGCTATTGAAAGAAGATGTGGTCACTTATCTAGCTAACAAACCCGCTTCGGCTCCAGCACCAGCCGCTGCGCCTGCAACTGCTCCAGCATCAGCATCAGCGGCAATTCCCACCGATAAACGTGGTCGAGAACAGCAACGGGTGCCGATGACCCGCATTCGTCAACGCATTGCTCAGCGCCTGCTCGAAGCCCAGCAGGGCGCAGCGATTTTGACCACTTTCAACGAAATCGACATGCAGCCTGTGATGCAGATGCGCTCCAAATTTAAAGACCAGTTTGAGCAGCACCACGATACCCGACTTGGCTTTATGTCATTTTTCGTCCGCGCCACCGTTGATGCACTTAAAAAATTCCCGCTAGTTAATGCATCAATCGACGGTAGCGACATTGTTTATAACGGCTTCTACGATATTGGCGTAGCAGTTAGCTCACCCCGCGGGCTGGTCGTGCCGATCATGCGTGACGCAGATTTAATGTCGTTCGCCGACACCGAAAAGAAGATCCGTGAACTTGGCGGCCTGGCCCAAACCAACAAACTTGGTGTTGAAGATTTAACCGGTGGCACCTTCACCATCACCAACGGCGGCATTTTTGGCTC
>JAESTY010000114.1 GCA_016763355.1 Immundisolibacteraceae bacterium | reverse complement strand
GTCAGCTTCTTTTACAAAAACCACCTACTTTCTCTAAGTAAAAGAATAAAGTCGATATCAATCAATACGATACTAATTGGCATAAAAAATGCTGTCCCATCGAATAGAACTAATAACTTAACTAGGGAAAAACTAATGAAAATTCTGAAACTTGGTCTACTGATCGGTGCATTTATCGGCCCAGCCAGCGCTACCATTATCAATAATGGCAGCTTCGAAACCGGTGACTTTACTGGCTGGACCGCACAGGACTTAGCGGACCCTCTAGACCCACTGCGCGTCAGCACCGGAGGCTACGATGGGGAGTTTTTCACGACGGCTCCAACGGATGGGGACTATGCTGCTATACACGGATTTGACGGCGGCGGACCCGGGACTATTAGCCTATCCCAGGATATAACGGTCACAAATCAATCAACGATTTCTTTTGACTATAGAGCTGCGTGGGATCTTGTAAATTTTTGTAACATCGACTGCTTCGACCGAACCTTTGACGTCAACATTGAAGTAGCCGGTGGCGGCGCCAATCTTGCTAATTTCAATATTTTGACCGCGGTTAGCGACACCATCAATTTTGATACCGGTAATTTAGTTGGCTCCGTTGACCTAACTAGCTTTATTGGACAAACCGTCAATCTTAGTTTTGACTGGTATGTGCCTGAAAACTACACAGGCCCAGCATTTTTTCAACTAGATAACATCCACTCAACTGCGGGTGTACCGGAACCAGCAAGTATCGCGCTGCTGGGCTTAGGACTGGCTGGCCTTGGTTTTTCACGGAAACATAAAAACTAGACTGGTTAGAACGGAGGTTGCAGATTGTTAATCTGCAACCTCTTTTTATTACCAACTCGCGAAACACCTCTTTATAGATCGATACTCGGATCCAGTAGTTGATTTCAAGTTTACAATTGATTTCAGATCATAATCCCTGAGAAGAAAACTCAGTGACGGGCGCTAGGTAGAGAGTGAGTAACCTGCAGGGCAAAATTCACAATTCAGGACCTAAGCCCTGGGATAAAGTTGGCTCGAGGGCCATATCAATTGTCGTCAAAAATAGATCCAGCGAGAACGGCTTGGTCAGATACCCTTGAGCGCCCGCCAGCATCAGCTGGTCTCCTAGTCCTTTAGTTGCATCAGCAGTGACGATAATCACGGGGATATTTTTGGTGCTGAGATTTCCCTTCAATCGGGCAAGCACCTCATTGCCGTCCATATCGGGCAGATTCAGGTCCAAAAGAACCAGATCTGGCTACTGCTTCAGAATCAATTCATAGCCCTGCTCACCAAGGGCGGCTTCGAACAACTCGGTGTTCGGCCGAGTTTTCAATATTTCCCGCACTAATATCAAGGCCGTGGGGTTGTCCTCAATATAAACAATTCTAGTAGAACCAGCCTGAGGGCCTTCGTCAGCCACACCCTTGTCTATCTGTAATTTCGTCGGAATATCGGTTACTGCAGAGATTTCCCCTACCGGTAACTCAACCCAAAAAGTACTGCCCTGGCCCAGTTGGCTGACCACGCCCAATTCACCGCCAAGAATCTCCGCCAGAGATTTGCTCAGCGTGAGCCCAATACCGGAGCCCACAATGTTGCTTCTGTCAGCACCTAGGCGATCGAAAGGTTTGAAAATTCGGTCAATGAATTCCGGGGCGATACCAGGCCCGGTGTCTTTAATCGAAATGCGGATAGTGCAGGTCTGGTCTATCGAATAGATCAGGCTGATCTGTCCATCGGTGTTGTTATATTTAATCGCGTTGGATATCAGGTTAATTAATATCTGTTGTAACAACTGACGATCGGTATTTACGTAGGTGCCGATATCTTCAGCGATTGGGTTGGCAAGCGTTACGCCACCTTCGCTTGCCATAGGCAGCATCAATGCCCATGCGTCCGTTAATATCTGCGAAACCAGTACCGGTTCCTTACTGATTTCATAACCGCCAGCCTCAATGCGAGTTACATCAAGTATGTTGTCGATCATACCTGCCAGGTGCTCCCCGGCTTTAATCATGTAGGTAACTTTTTCTCGGTTGGCGTCGTTGATATCGCTAACATCCAGTAACTGACCGAAACCGATAATAGCCGTTAGGGGCGTGCGTAATTCATGACTCATCGACGACAAAAAATCTGATTTCGCCTGGTGAGCACTTTCTGCCTGATCCTTTGAATCGATCAAGCTATTAGATAACTTAATTGAGCTGACCACACCTGCCCGTGTTGAATAGCCATTTGCCAGCAAGAACACAATATAGATACAGATCATCATGCCTATATCAAACTCAAACTCCGATCCCTGAGAGAAATACCAACCGACCAGCGGCACCCCGGTTGACATAGCATAGGTGGCATAAGCCTGCGGCACAGGGCCTAGAGTGGTCGAAGCGCCAGCAGTCATACCCGCCATGGAAAACGTGATCAGCAGCGGGATACGTATGTCGGCATAGGGACCAAATATCCAGATTGACGTTCCCCAGAGCACCCCACTGAGGATGCAATAAAAAATAAATCGATACTTCCAGCGATTTGCGGATTCGATAGTCAGTGGGTGTCGATTAAATCGTCGAAAACTCATGCCTCGAATGAGGCAGATTGCCGACATGGCTGCCAACCAGTAAAGCAACAACGAGTGGTTAAGTTGATCCCAAAGTGACCAGCAAACCAGCAGCGCCAGACTAAAATTCGTTAATAAAGAAAGGGGAATACTGCGGTACAGCAGGCGGACCGACTCCATATTCAGGTCAAGATGAATCGAATTCGATGGCGCTGCGTTAGCGGGTTCTGGCATTTGTCCTTCTCTAAACAAAAACCCATCCCCCCAACAGACTTGGAAAACAGGGCGCGTCAGGTCTTGAATGGTTAACTTCGGGATCGTTCAATGATTTTGCAGACCGAACAATAATACAAAGTTAAACGTTCGTTAACCAGTAACAATAGTCATGGCAACCAGCACCGGTAAGGCCACCTTGCCGACATCGCTGCGAGAAGGGCCGGGAACAGGCTCTAGAAAACTCAGTGAGTGACGGATGGTAAGTAGAGAGTGAGCCAAATTCACAATTCAAGACCTGACCCTCGGGGGTGCTTGAAGTGCGGGACACTAGTTTTTTCTTGCATCCCCTTTACAGCGCGCCCTTTTCTTTGGTTCATTTCTTTTGGGCGAGCAAAAGAAATGAACGGTTTTAGTTTAGCTGCGAGAAGGGCCACAAACGGGCTTAGACAACTCAGTGATTGTCGGCTGGTAAGTAGATAATGAGTAGAGCGCGGGGAAAATTCACAATTCAAAACCCC
>JAESTY010000113.1 GCA_016763355.1 Immundisolibacteraceae bacterium | reverse complement strand
TTCGATCATGGCTTCCATGACCCGAAAAAAATAGGCCGGTCCGCTACCGGAAACAGCCGTCACCGCATCGAGCAAAACCTCGTTTTCGACCCAAAGTGTGGTGCCAGCTGCGGCTAAAATCTGTTCCGCTAATTGTCGCTGTTGCTCGCTAGCACGCTTATTAGCAAACAAAGCAGCTATACCCAGCCCAACTAAAGCCGGGGTGTTGGGCATAGTTCGCACCAGGCTAACACCACCACCCAGCCATTGATCAAGGCTATCCATCGGGATACCCGCCACAATAGAAACCACCAAGGGTTTTTTCGCCTGCACCGCCGGCGCCATCTGCTGGGCAACCATTTTTACCACCTGGGGTTTAACCGCCAAAACCAGACAATCAGCCTGGGCTACAATTTCATCATTATCACTATCGACCACTACACCAAAATCATCTCGCAGTGATGCTGCGGCTTCCGCCTGAGGCTCAGCCACCAACAACTGTTCAGCAGAAGTCCCACTATTGAGCAGGCCCCCAATCAACGCCCTGGCCATATTACCGCCACCAATAAAAGCTATCTTTGTCATCGTCTGTTTACCGTTAAGGGTGATGAAAAATTAGAAAGTACACAAATTAAAGCCACTAGCTGCTAAATCATTATTACGGTCGGGGTCCAAACAACGCTGTTCCTATCCTGAGCAGGGTGGAACCTTCGGCTACAGCCGCATCCATGTCACCAGACATTCCCATGGACAGCACATCCATTGCTGGGTAATCGACTGCCGCTGCCGCTAGCAAAGTCGCCAGCTGTTGAAAGGGTAATCGTTGCAGCTCAACTCCCTCTGAGGGTTCTGGCATGGTCATCAGTCCCCGTAACCGCAATCGTTTCAGGCCGGAGACCTCAGCTAACAATTGGGTTAACTGCCCTGGTGGCACACCAGCTTTATTTAATGCCCCGTCAAGATTGACCTGTACGCAAACCTCTAACGGCGCAAGCTCCTCCGGCCGCTGGTCGTTAAGCCGCTTAGCCACAGAAATTCGGTCTACCGTGTGCACCCAGTCAAAGTTTTTGGCCACATCAGTGGTTTTGTTTCTCTGTATGCGGCCGATAAAATGCCATTCTAGACGCAAATCCTGACAATCATTAATTTTCGGCAACGCCTCCTGAAGATAATTTTCACCAAAAGCGACCTGACCGAGCAGCGCGCATTGGCGAATTTCAGCGCTGGTACGACGTTTACTGACCGCTAGTAGCTTGACGTTATGGGCATCTCGACGATGGCGTTTAACCACATCTGCAATAATTTCATTAAGCAATTGGAAGCGCTCACCAAGGCCAGTAACGGTTGTACGTTGACGCATTTAGGGGTTAAATCCACAGGTTAGAAAAACTCTCACGCAGTATAACAATCCGCCGACGTTGAACCGAACTGGGCTTTCAATCTTCATCGATCTAGTTGAAAGCAGACTAAACCTGTCAGGTACCCGGTTAAAATAAGGCGATGCGACAGTTGATGAACATTTAAAAACCCGTTTTTAAGCCACCGCTAAAACCGAGCAACAAGGGGAACAGCATGGATATCACCGAACTACTGGGATTCAGTGTCAAACAGGGCGCTTCAGACTTACATTTATCGGCAGACCTGCCACCGATGATTCGGGTCGATGGTGATGTCAAACGCATTAATCTACCGGCAATGGGTCATACCGAAGTTCATGACATGATTTACGAGATCATGAACGATAAGCAGCGCAAGGATTACGAAGAGTTCCTCGAAACTGACTTCTCGTTCGAAATCCCCAACCTGGCCCGATTCCGAGTTAACGCCTTTAATCACAATAGAGGTTCTGGTGCGGTATTTAGAACCATCCCGTCTGAAATCCTCACCCTTGAACAGCTTAATGCTCCACAGATGTTTAAGGATATTGCCGACACCCCACGAGGCGTAGTGCTGGTGACCGGACCAACCGGTTCAGGTAAATCAACCACCCTGGCTGCGATGGTTGACCATAAAAACCGCACCGAATATGGTCATATTCTTACCATCGAGGATCCGATCGAATTTGTCCACGAAAGCAAACGTTGCCTGATCAATCAACGTGAAGTCCATCGTGACACCCTGGGGTTTAACGAAGCCCTGCGCTCGGCGCTGCGTGAAGATCCCGATGTCATCCTGGTGGGAGAAATGCGAGATTTGGAAACCATACGCCTCGCGCTATCTGCTGCTGAAACCGGTCATCTGGTGTTCGGCACTCTGCACACCAGCTCCGCCGCAAAAACCATTGACCGTATTGTCGATGTGTTCCCTGCGGCTGAAAAAGACATGATCCGAGCGATGCTTTCAGAGTCATTAAAAGCGGTTATTTCTCAGACCCTATTAAAGAAAATTGGCGGCGGCCGAGTTGCTGCCCACGAAATAATGCTTGGCACGCCGGCAATTCGAAACCTGATCCGCGAAAACAAAATTGCACAAATGTATTCAGCGATTCAGACCGGACAGGCAATCGGCATGCAAACCCTGGATCAATGTTTGCAGAAGTTGGTGCAGCAACGAGTTGTTACCAAGGAAGAAGCCGGCATGAAGGCTGCTAACCGAGACGCATTCAAATAAGCTGGTAACAATCTTCCCGAAATCCCAAATTCAACCCAGCTCTTTTAGTCCTTCTTCGAGACAACCAAAATGCAATTTGCTGACCTGCTGAAATTAATGGTGGAAAAAAACGGATCCGACCTCTTCATCACCGCTGGGATCGCACCGAGTATCAAAATTCATGGCACGGTTAAACCAGTTTCGAAAACACCTCTGACCCCCGAACAGGCCCGCGACCTCTGTTACAGCATCATGACCGAGGACAAGCGAGCCGAGTTTGAAACCACTCAGGAGTGTAACTTTGCTATCAACCCCAAAAGCATCGGCCGCTTTCGGGTCAATGTGTTTCAGCAGCAGGGATCGGTGGGCATGGTACTGCGCAAAATCGAGACCACTATCCCCACTTTTGAAGATTTGAGCTTACCCGAAGTAATGAAAGAGCTGGTGATGACCAAACGCGGTCTGGTCATCATGGTCGGCGGCACCGGATCCGGTAAATCAACATCTCTGGCGGCGATGATCGGCTACCGTAATCACAACAGTACCGGCCACATCATCACCATTGAAGATCCTATCGAATATGTCCATCCTCATGGCGGTAACATCATCACCCAACGAGAAGTAGGGGTAGATACCAAGTCATTCGAAGACGCACTCGTCAACACCTTGCGCCAGGCACCTGACGTCATTTTGATTGGCGAAATTCGCCACCAACACACGATGGAACATGCCATTGCGTTTGCAGAAACTGGCCATTTGGCCATGGCGACCTTGCATGCCAACAGCGCCAACCAGGCGATGGATCGAATCATCAACTTTTTCCCGGAAGAGCGCCGGTCCCAGTTGTTGATGGATTTATCACTTAATTTAAAGGCAGTTATCGCCCAGAGACTGATACCAACACCTGACGGCAAAGGCCGCCGGGCCGCCATCGAAATTATGATTAATTCGCCCCTCATTTCAGATCTACTGCTCAAGGGCGAAGTCCACGGCATTAAGGAAATCATGGCCAAATCCGGGCAGATGGGCATGCAGACCTTCGACCAGGCGCTATATAAACTCTATAAAGCGGGAGAAATCACCTACAAGGACGCATTGGTCAACGCAGATTCAGCCAATGAATTACGACTGATGATCAAACTCGACAAAGAAGCGTCCGGTGAAGCGAGTGAAGAAGAAAACGAACTTGGTGGACTTTCGATGATGTCAGACGACGATTCGGAGTTTTAATGGCCTTCTGCAACACAACCTTTATCGGCCTCCCTGTAGCGGTCCCAGGCCAACCCAAATTTAAACGCT
>JAESTY010000112.1 GCA_016763355.1 Immundisolibacteraceae bacterium | reverse complement strand
TTCTCTTCCGGGTTACCCAGAAAATTATCCAGCCGCTTTACGCCGCGCACATGCACGCCGCCTGCCGAGATTAATGTCAGAGACGCCAACCGTGAGCAATCTTTTACCGCCAGTGCGGCGGCAGTCCAGCCGCCCAGGCTATGGCCGACCAGGTGGACCCGCTCATAATCAAACTCTTCGAGCAGATCGAGATAGTAATAGGCCAGATCATCGACCCTTTTGAGCCATTCCGGCGTGTCTGACTGACCAAAGCCTGGGTGTTCCGGCACCAGCAGTTCAAACTTATTGGCTAGACGGTCCATAAATGGCAGCCAGACACTGGCCCCACCCGCACCGTGTAGAAACAGCATCAACTCGGCGCTATCCCGATTCTGCTCTGGGCCACTGCGCATCATTCGAATACGCGTACCGGCCAACTCCTCAATGGACTCCGTCTGGGCCATGCTGCTCTCCCCCGTTTAACCGACCTGCTTTTTTATGCCGCTAAAGCAGTAGTCGGTATGATTTTATTGTTAGTTATTACCAGTCTGATCTAAAGGCATTCACTGGATTATCAATCCTAGGCCCTGAGCCCAGCAAAGACAATGCAACGAAAAGTAATAAAGGCGTTAGTTGGTCGCCAGCTCATTTCCGTGCTGCTGATTAGTGAAATCACTCGAGCTTCCGGGTGGCGTCCCGGCTTGCCGTAATCCATCAGACTGACAACTTGCGTTGCTTTCAGCACTGGCCAGCTGCAGAAAATCACGGCGGTATTCCTGCATACGTTGCCAGAAGTGATCTCGTTGTTGATGGCTGGTTAGTTGGTAAAAACCGACCGCCATGTCATGACCAGCAACTCGCATTTTTGCCATCAAAATGGCTGTGTCAGGGCCAGCCGCTGCCATAACTGACTCAGGATCAGCCCAGAACGGCGACAAGGTTTCAATCAACACCTGCTGGGATCTACTGGCTCGTAACATCTCAATCAAACGGCGGTCGCGCTCGGTTCGATAATCCACCCAGAGTGCATAGGTATCGGGCAATTGCTGGCTCTGCTGCATCAACCAATCGACCTGAGCGGATGACAGTTTCCCAAACCATTTGGGCAAGCCATCAACGGTTTTTTGAGCCCGTTCACGCAACCGTTTCTGCGGCTTTAATTTAAGTTGTTTGACTAATTTTTTTCTGTCTTTGGCCAAGCGCTTTTCCAGATGGGCAATTTGGTCACGATCCAGCGTGACCAAAATCTGGGTAGCCGCCGGCATCGCAGTATTTACCAGAGTTTGATATTGGCGTTGAAATTCGTCCCGCAGCCAGTCCATATCAGCCACTGTTAATTGGTCGGCTGCCCGAGTTTCAAACTGATCAATCAACCCTGCATAACAACTTAACTGACTACGCCGATGCCAGCTCAGCCAATTGGCAATGGCAAGTTTGGCTGCCGGCTTCTGTTCGCTGGTCAGATCAAAATAGCCATTGGCCCGATAACCAAGCAGCCAGTCGGCGTGGTTATAAAACAGCTGGGTATTGCTACAGCCGGTCACCAGCATGCAAAGCATAGCAAACAGAATAAACGGGGTTTTTGGCAATCTGATCATTGCGCACCTCGCGCCCTAATGAACACAGACCACTTTTTAACTCTATTTAACCGCTGGCGCTATCAAAACAGGCCGCCAACAAGGCCGCCAGGCGTTGGCTACCGATCTGTTCCAGCAGTTCGATGTTGCGCTCTGGGATCTGTTCGGTATCACCAAAGTCTTCGATGGCCCGTTCCAGGCTCGCCTCACGCAGTAGATGGAGCATCGGATAGGGCGAGCGATTGGTATAGTTTTCTGCATCACCTGGCTCGGTGCCACCGAACTGATAGTCAGGGTGAAAACTGGCAACCTGATACACGCCCTGCCAACCCCCGGCCTCGACTAGGTCATCAACCAGATTTAGAAACTGGTTGTAGTCGCCAAACTCGGTCACCGCTTGAGGGTGAATCAGTAAGCTAGTTTCAACACCAGGTTGTTGATCCAGCAGCAGCAATTCGGCCTTTAATGCCACTAATAATCCGGACTCGTCGGTCGCCTGGGTAACCTCGAATCGAATCCTTTGGTTCACCAGCTCAGCTCGAGCAAATGGACAGAGATTAAGGCCTACCACCAGCTGCTCTACCCAGTTTTGGGTAATGGTGACAATCTGCTCGGTATTCACTAAAAGCCTCTAGTTCGCATAAGTCAGTCCGCGCTGACCATAAAAAGGCCGATGACTATACAGTCACCGGCCATACAACCTCTACGCTTCCAATCAGCGCTTATTGAAAAACATAATTTTTGCTTTCTCCCTGATTGCGAATCGATTGACTCAGGGCGCTACTGACGCTAGGCGCTGCGGCTGGTAACAAAGCCTCCTGCTCGGCCACATAAACACCGCGCTTTTCACTCAGATTACGAATCTCTTGTTTAATTTCTTGCCGAGCTTTAAGTTTTCCCGCCACATAATCTGTGCGCTCAGCGGCATCCATATCCTGCATCGCAGCAGGTAGTTCTGCCTCTTCAATCGAATCAAGCGCTATAGAACCATCTTCCATTGCATCGACCAGATCCCAACTGCTGCTCTGATACATCTGTGAGATTTTTGCCCGTACCCGCTTTGCCATCAGTCCAGCTGAAATGCCCGCACTCAACGAATCCTGAGTGCGCTGGCGATCCGCCTTTTTCTGGCCGTCCTTGCCATAAGGAATATAGGTCTGGTTAAGTTTGCTATTCAGTTCAGCAATTTTTTTATCCTGCGGTGCAACCAGATGGGCGACCTTGATGTTGTGATCAATGCTCATGTAGTCGCCACCAGCTAACAGCGCCGCCTGCTGCCAGCCGTTACTGACCCCCTGCTGATAATTTCCGGCGTGGATGGTACTCACGGTGATGCCCTTTTCCCGAGCGCTGACCATGGCAGTTTTAAAGGCCACCGGCCCCTGAGTGAAGGGCTCATTGCCAGCAATGAATATCGCTTTAATATCGCCATCACGACTGCTCCAGCTAAGCTCCGATACCGCAGAATTAATCACATAACCGCAATACTCATCGCCACCGTTGGTGGTCAACGAAAACAGCGCCTCAGAGACTGAATCCAGCTCTTGAGTGAGACCGGTTAGCTGACGGGTGAAACCATTCGTGCGAGCCAACCCACTATTACCGTACTCATAAACTGCCACTTCCAATAACGGCTTGATGCCGTTCTGGGTCGACTCCGAAAATTCATTGACCACCTGCCAGAGCTGATTGCGGGCCTGATCCAGTAAACCGTTCATGCTGCTACTGGTATCCAGCAAAATCGCTAGCTGTATTTTTGGCCGGGCTAATAGCCCACCTTGATCAATCATCTGCTGCTCAGCTGGCAGCTTTAAATCAATATGGGTCATCTGCCCCAGGTTAGCCTGCACATTGGGCACCAGCGGATAAAACCCAATCACCGTACCGGTAACAATAAAAACACTCAGTAATAACAGTTTGCTTTTCATCATCAATCCCTCCTAAGGGAATAAAAAATCAGGATTTAACAGCA
Organism: Immundisolibacteraceae bacterium; assembly: GCA_016763355.1. GTDB lineage: Bacteria > Pseudomonadota > Gammaproteobacteria > Immundisolibacterales > Immundisolibacteraceae > QNFC01. The sequence continues at coordinate 22 of JAESTY010000112.1, read as the reverse complement.
GTAAATAATTTGCGCAGCACCT
>JAESTY010000111.1 GCA_016763355.1 Immundisolibacteraceae bacterium | reverse complement strand
CGCACCACTACCAAATACCAGCGTAGGTACGTAAAGTGGTAGTACCAGCAGCGCAAGTAAGGCACCACCTCGACTGGCCAGGGTAAGCGCCTCGTTAATAGCTCCTAGCACTAATAAAACCGGCGTACCCAGTGCCAATGAAGCTAACAGCACCGGAATCAGCTGGTAGTTTAACCCAAAGGCTTCTGCTAGCAGGGGCGTTGCCAGCAGCATCGGTACGCCAGTTTGCAGCCAATGGGCAAACAGCCGGGCGTTGACCAGTAAAAATAGCGGCGAGGGCATCAGCAGCAGTTGATCCAGATAGCCGCTTTCAAGGTCGGCTCGGTAAAGCCTGTGTAGTGAAAGCAGCACGGATAATAGTGCTGCAATCCAGATCGCGCCCGGGCCAATTTTAACCAACAGCTGGGGATCAGAACCTAATGCCAGCGGAAACAGCGTGCCGATGATCAGGAAAAACACCACCGGCGCCAGTGCATCACCTGGCTGGCGAAAAGCGCAGAGCATCTCCCGAGCAAACTGGTTTTTTAAATGAGTAAAAATCAAGCGGTGGATCCGCCCAACGCTAAGGTAGGCACGTCACCTAAAGTGGCTGATAGTTTTTGGTGGGAAGTAATGACTAGCATGCCACCCTGGCGAGTATGTTCCGTACAAATCTGTTCTACCAACTCAATGCCAGCAGTGTCTAGCGCTGCTAATGGCTCATCTAAAATCCAGCAGCAAACTTGCATGGCTAGTAGGCGGGCAAGAATCAGACGACGTCGCTGACCCTGGGACAGGTAGCGAGCTGGCAGGTCCACCGACGCTTTTAACTCGAGCCGGGCGAGTATCTCAATGAGTTTATTCTCGCTCGGCGGGTTGGGAATCAGGTAACGTAAATTCTCCAATGTGGTCAGGTCTGAACTTAGCCCAAATTGATGACCGCTATAGGCAATTTGACTCTGAAACTGCTCTCTACATTGGAGGATGTTTTCGGAGTTCCAAAGCACGGTTCCCTGGGCTGGGGCAGTCAGTCCCGCCAACATCCGTAGCAGGGTAGTTTTGCCACTGCCGTTGGCACCGCTAATACGAAGTGATTGTCCCGACTCGAGTTCGAAATTAAGATCGCTAAATAGCAGTCTTTCACCACGGATGGCCGATAGGTTAGCGACTGCAAGGGAAGGCTTCATAAAAGGGCGCGAGTAGGTTGCCAGTTAGCGGATTATTGTTTAGCTGTGATGGATGCTGAAATAAAGTCAGGGCTGCCATCAACTGCCGGTAGTTCTAGGCGGATATTGGTCTATGCTGGTGTACAATTTGCTGCTATTGAAAGGTCATTATTATAAGCGTTTGATTGGGTCTGGTCAGGTTGGTTGGTTAAGAATGTTTATAACCTGATATTGAGTACACCGGTAGTGATGAAGTCCTGAAAATTTGCCCTGTCGAAAAACTATTACGCAGCTTTTACCAGTTCACTATGGTCTGAAACAGATCATATTTAGTGAGCCGGTAGTTGAATTTCCAGATAGACAACAACTTTAGAGAGTATTCATGCCCTGGATCGAATTTGGCCACCTTTGCGCCTGGCTAGCGTTCGCACTGGCGTTATTACAGGCGACTATGCCGATGGTGGCGCGGTTTTCTAATCGACCCCAACTAGCTGAGTTTTCAATTCGTTCAGCGCCCTTGATCGCTCTGTTGGTGATTGCTGGCGCAGCGACCCTGGTTAATGCCTTCGTGACCGATGACTTTTCTGTCGCCTATGTGGCCCAGAACTCCAATAGTCAGCTACCGCTACTTTATAAAGTCACGGCGCTTTGGGGTGGGCATGAAGGATCGCTCTACCTGTGGCTAACTGTATTGTCACTGTTTACCGGTATGGTTGGTTGGCAGGGCAGAAAACGCTTTGCTGAACACTTGCCGTTGGTAATGGCCGCACAGGGCTGGTTGTTGGTTAGGTTTCTTGGTCTGATCCTGTTTTTATCGTCACCGTTTGAGCGTCTGCTAATGATTCCGCTGGACGGTCGTGAATTAAACCCACTGCTGCAGGATCCGGGTATGGCGTTTCATCCGCCCATGCTCTACCTGGGCTATGTGGGGTTTTCGGTGCCCTTTGCGTTCGCGATGGCTGCGTTGGCTAGTGGCTGGCGTTCAGAAGAGTGGGTGCCTCTGGTTCGTCGCTGGGTGTTGATTGCCTGGTTGTTTTTAACCTGCGGCATTGTGCTCGGGGGCTGGTGGGCCTACTACGAACTCGGTTGGGGCGGTTACTGGGCCTGGGATCCGGTGGAAAATGCCTCGTTCATGCCCTGGCTTACCGGCACAGCGCTATTACATTCCATCATGGCGCAGGATCAGCGACGGATGTTGCCGTTGTGGAATCTGTTTCTGATTATTACCACTTTCCTATTATCGCTATTAGGTACCTTTCTAGTGCGTTCTGGGATTCTCTCCTCGGTGCATGCATTCGCAGTTGATCCCGGGCGCGGCAGCTATATTCTGGTGTTTATGGCGATGGTCATCGGTGTCGCGCTGACGTTAGCCCTCTGGCGCAGCGATTCACTGCATGGTGAACCACGGCCAATGGCCGCCGTGTCACGAGAATCGGGGATTCTTTATGGTAACGCGCTGTTTGTTGCCTGCTGCGTGATGGTTTTTCTAGGCACTATGTATCCGCTGTTTCTGGACCTATCAATGGATCAGAAAATTACCGTGGCGGCGCCATACTTTAACGGCGTAGTTGCCCCGGTATTATTGTTGATGCTCGGCTTGATGTTGGTTGCGCCCCTGTTACCGTGGCGAAAAATAGCCCCGGGTCGACTTGCCGAGAAAACCCGATTGATGTTGATCGCTGCGGCGATTGCAGCATTGGTAGCGGTGATGATCTGGCCCGGATTCTGGCAGGTTGGTTTTGTAGCCGCGCTGGCCGCGGGCATGGTGGTAACCCTGGCCCAGGATATTGGCAATCGACTGGCAATCAGCCGAATCGATGGAGGTGGTCTGCTAGCGGTGTTAGTCGCTGATCGGCGCCACTTCGCGGCCATGACGGCTCATGTTGGTGCGGTGGTTATGGCCGCCGGGTTAGTTGGTTCTGGTCTATTTCGGGTTGAACAGACTTTAGTAATGGCTCCGGGTGATCAGCTAGAAATTGCTGGTGAGACTGCTGAGCTAATCAGCATCGAGCAATACTCCAAGGACAATTACCGTGTGGTTGAGGGTGTGTTCGAACTGGTTGCTTCGGGAGATCAACTTCGGCCACAAAAACGTCGCTATCCGGTCAGTGGGGTGGTGACTACCGAGGCTGCTATTGATTCCAGTTTGTTGCGAGATTTTTATCTGGTGATGGGCCAGCGTGATGGTGATAAATGGGCGGTACAGGTTTATGTTAATCCACTGGTGCAGTTGATCTGGTGGGGCACATTGATGCTGCTGGTCGCGGTCTCCTTTATTTTGATCGATAGTCGTGTCAGCCCCAGGCGAACTTCGTGACCGAACCAGGTCCGGGTGATAATCAGTCTGATATGGTGCCAAATAGCGGCGGTGGGCGAGGTCGACGTGGGGTACTGATGTTAATCCCATTGATTGTCATCATGATGGCGATTCTATTTGTTGGCCTGACCCGTAATCCGGGTGAAATTCCCTCGCCACTGATTGGTAAGACCCTGCCCGCGATATCTGGTGTTGATCTGGATGGCAACACGCGGCAGTTACCGAACATCGGTAAGCCGATGCTGCTCAATATCTGGGCCTCCTGGTGTAGTGCCTGTGTCGCTGAACATCAGGTGATAGTCGCAGCGGCAAAGCGTTATGCCGGTCAGGTAGATTTTGTTGGCCTTAATTATCGGGATAAGCAGCCAGATGCGAAGCGCTGGTTGTCTCGTTTGGGCAATCCCTACGCCTGGTCATTGCAGGATCTGGATGGGCGAGCCGGAATTGAACTTGGTGTTTACGGTGCTCCAGAAACCTATTTTATCGATGCAGAAGGTGTGATTGTTGGTAAAAAAATTGGGCCACTAAATGTCGAATATTTACGTGATAAATTAGTTGAATATTTCGGTATAAATAGTTGATATTAAAGTATTTTATTGGAATATTTTTGCTAGCGTTCTTGCTGACGGGTAACCTTTCTGCTGAATTGATCCGGGAGGACGCCCATCAGCGCCAGGTGCTAGATATTGCGGTCAAACTACGTTGCGCCGTTTGTCAGAGCCAGTCGGTTGGTGAGAGTGATTCGGAACTCGCGGTGGAGATGAAAGCCATCATCGGCGAGCAGCTTGTAGATGGCCGCAGTGAAGCTGAAATCATTGACTATTTCGTCCAGCGATATGGCGATTATATTTTAATGAAGCCGCGGGCAGATGGGGTTGGCTCTCCCCTCTGGCTAGCACCGGTGATGGTGGTACTCCTTTTCATCCTGGTGGTTGGCTGGCAGATAGGTCGACGTGCCAAACCGGCCAATGTAGAAAATCAAATTAGCACACAGGTCGACCAGCAACAGCGGTCACGACTGCAACAGTTAAGAGATAAACAGAAATGAGTGGGTTAATTATTGCGGGGCTGTTAATCGCAGCGATATTGGCATGGATCGTCACCAAACCCTTAACTGCCTTATCAGGCCAGAGTGCTAACAGCGAAACTCAAGTTGCGCTGGCGCAGCGGCGTCAGTCCTTAGAACAGCAAATAGGGGCAACCCAGCTCGATCGGAAGCGTGGCGACCTCGATCCGAAATTTGCCGATGATGAGCAGGCCAGACTAGAGCTAGAGCTGTTGCAGGTGCTGGAGCTGATTGATCAGGGCAGCGTCAATGACCAGGCAGAGGTCGCTGGTCGAGCACCATCGGCGCTACAACGACTGGCACTATTTGGACTCATTTCTATTGTTGCTGGTGGATTGTATTACCAGCACCAACAGCCCTGGTGGCAGGCTCATCAGGATGGTTTGATTGTCCAGGCCACGACCGCAATTGGACCGATGGGTGGCGGCGCAATGGGCTCGAGTGCTTCTGGCGGCTTGCCCATGCTTGCTGATGGCACACCAGATATTGGTGCCATGGTTAAGCGTCTTGCGACCAGGTTGGAGCAGTCGCCTGATGATGGTGCCGGCTGGAAAAGGTTGGGGCGTTCCTACTTCGTACTAGAGCGTTATGCAGAATCAACCTCGGCATACGCTAAAGCTGCGGCGATACTCTCTGACGATTTCACCCTGATTCAGGGCTATGCGATGTCACGGATGGCAACTATCTCAGCGGTTGGCAGCGATATAGCCGTTGCTGATTCTATAGAACAGATGGTGGCCTCGCTGCATCAGCAAGTGATGGCCAACCCGGAAGACATTGATGGTTACCGGGCCATGGCCTCGGTTTACATCATGGTTTCCCGTCGTGACCTGGCCGGTGACATGTATGAACAGGTATTAGCGCGTCAGCCGAAAGATGTCAGCATAGCGGTGATGGCCGCATCGAATCGTTTTATCGTTGATAAAGGCGAATTGACCGCACAGGTCGGTGCGGCTTATGAGCGGGTAGCTGCGCTTGATCCAGCGGACCAGTCGGTGATCTGGTATCGGGGCTATGTGGCTTACCAAAACAAGCAATGGCAGCAGGTACTAAATTATTGGCAACCCCTTTTGGAGGGTTTACCCACAGATGCGAACGATAGTCGCCGGATTCGTGAAGCAGTCGAAGAGGCGCGCCAGCAACTGGCGCGTACCTCCTGATTGGCGATATTAGTGATGTAAACCTGGTACTTAGCCGCCAGTAAACATGTTCTTTGCCACCATAAAGCCAATGGCGCCACCGATGATCAGCCCGATAATTAGGCCAGTCATGATTGAACTACCGCCGGTGCTAGCTGGTGCTGAGCTGTTAGGCTGGTTTTTTGAGCGGTTCTTGCTCTGGTGTTTGTCAGGTTGACGCTGGGTTGAGCGCGGTTGGCGAGGTTCATCAGCAGGCTCGCTGCCAGGAACATAGCCTTCGACCATAATATCAACTGCACAGGGACCTTTTTCGCCTTCGGTCTGAGTAAACTCGACAATTGAGTCAGAACGTAAGTGTTTTTTAGGGCCGTCGAAGTCACTATAGTGGAAGAAAAGTTCTTCTCCAGCTTCGTTCTCTATAAAGCCAAATCCTTTCTTGAAGTAAAAACGTTTGATCGTACCTTTCATTCGTAGTCCTTGAAAATGTCGTAGTAGGGAAGTTCAGGTTATTGATGGCAGCTCTAACTGCCACTTCCCGTTGATTAGTTTAGGGGGTGATGTGGAAATGTAACGGTGCGGTAACACCGGCTAGTCGGAAGATAAACATTGTTCTACATAGTTTTTCGATCAGGTCGGTTTTCGCAATCATCTAATGTAGGAATTATCCAAGCAATTAACGAGAGAAAAAGAAGTAATACCTGAGGGATGAAAACGGCCAAATTATAGCGCGTAGTGACAGCTGCCGGGGACGATTATTGTTTGTTGTTGGCGGTTTCGGGGCGTCGTAACACTTCGGAGTGCAGCGTGAATTCACCGCGACTGCGATCAGCAAAAAAATGCTCCAGGGTCAGTTTTACGGTTGGGAAAGCCAGATCGTCCCAGGGTATGTCGTTTTCGCTAAAAAATTTAACCTCAAGACTTTCCTCGCCGGCAAGAAACTCCGCCGAGTTTAATTTTCCCAGGTAAATCATATGTACCTGACCGATCTGGGGAATGCTGACCAGCGATAACAGATTGCCAATCTCTACTACAACACCGGCTTCTTCTTCTGATTCTCTAGCAGCACCTTCCTCAGTTGATTCGCCGATCTCCAGATAGCCAGCGGGCATGGTCCAGAACCCAACCCGAGGTTCGATTGCGCGTCGGCACAACAGCACCTGTCCCTCCCAGCTGGGCACGCAGCCAACCACAATATTAGGGTTGTGATAATGAATTTCGTCGCAGCCAGCACAGACGAACCGGAGGCGGTTATCCCCCTGTGGAATTTCTCTGCTGACCACCGCACCGCAACTACTGCAGTAGTTCATGGTCGGGCCGAAAGTTTGCATCGTCGTTGACCGAAAAAAATCAGATGCCCATCAACTTCCGATAGCCTTTCCAGAAAACCCGAATAGAGTTTTCGTCGGTGCCTGATCCTTCCAGATCCCCATAACCATCGCCGCCCATTTCGACGAAGGAAGTTTGGTCAGCATCTCGAATGATGCCCTTCTGAATAATCTCACCGGCTTCGGCATCTTCCATCGCAATCAGTCCGGCAGGGCCGAGCATGTTGGCCTGCAGTAAACGATGCTTGCGCATTTCCGGGCTGTCGTCGGTGTAACCGATGTAGGTCCAGTGCAATTCAAATTCGTCTATTTTTTTCGGCCGGATCTGACGAATCGCAAAGCCATTTTGAATGTGTTGAAACACCGAGTTGGGAAACAGCGATTCGATGGTGATGGCAATGTCATCGTCGCGTTCATTAATAAAGCGTAGGAACTCCGGCGCCTGCAGAGCTTCCTTGCCACCCTTGAATGATCGTGTGGTGTTCTCTTTATAGGTATCCAGATTCTCATTACTACTGGGACGCCACACAGTGAAGAGGTTGTGATAACGCTCTTCGCTCATTTCAATGGTGGTTTTGGTTGCCGGAGTGGCGATCCCAAAAGTCGGGTAGAACAGGTGCAGCAGCATGGCGTGGTAGCTATCACGGGTGTTCTCACCGTAGAGCTTCCAGTTCGAGTTGATATACTGGCGGCTGTAACCGAGTACTTCTAACTGGCGACCTTCCAGGCAGCGATCAAGATTGCCGACCATGGTTTTGCCCAGGTAATCCTCCAGCGGCTCAAGGTCAAAATCAAAGGTCACATAGATCAGCCCATGCAGGGTAGAAACCCGCAATTTTTGCAGGCCGTGATCAGCCATATCGAAATCTTCTGGATAACCGCCTTTGCCGGCCAGACCACGCCGAAATGGCACCCCAACCAGATCACCGGAAAGATCAAAAGCCCATTGGTGATAAACACAGGTGTGGACGTCGGTATTGCCATTAAGCTGCCGACAGACCAGTGCACCCCGGTGGGCACAGCGGTTGACGAAGGCATGAACCTTGTCCTGCTGATCTCGGCTAACAACAACCGGCGTATCACCGATGAAGGTGGTGATGTAGTCACCCTTGTTAGGTAGTTCTGCATCCAGGCCGGCATAACTCCAGGTCGGGCCTCGAAAAATACGTTGCTGTTCCAGATCGTGAATCGCCGGATCATTGAACACCCGGTAGGGAACCCGAGTCAGCCCTTCCTCTGGCCAGTTAAAATTATTCACATTGAGCTGACTGGGTGCGTTCATTTTGACCTCTCCGACAAAATAGGGGATGGATGCAGATGGATGAATTCATGATCATACTGTGACGGTCATCATACCCGAACAGTTACCGATACTGGTTACCGATCTTATGAGGAATGAACCTTAATGGGCAACAACGGCCAAACCTAAAGACAGAAACATTAATAGCCCGCCAAAGCCGCGATAGGTGAGCTGACGTCGAGTTAGTTTTTCAATGCCACTAAAACCCATTCGTGCCATCACATAGACCACACCAATTGAGACCAGGCCTCGGGCAGACTGGACGATATTGATAATGGTGACCTGCTGCGAGAGTTTAAAGGCGACCATCAACAGGGTGACACCGATTAGGTGAATGACCGCGTAAATCATCAATGTTTTGGCGAGTGCCGGGGTTATTTTCCAGTCATTTTTAAACAGGATGGGTGATATCGGCAATAACACCAGGGTTGGGATCGCGAACACGAAAGCAGCGATCTGAAAGCCGTTCACGCCGTTTTTCAGTAGCGACATGACGATCACATCCGCACAACCAAACATGACACAGGTGATCATTACAAACATCAGTGCTTTACTGGAACCGGTGAGTTTGCCGTCATTAAGAAAGAACAGGCTGACAAACACCCCAAACGCGCCAACGTAAACCAGGGTGCCATAGGTTTCGCTCAACAGGGTTGCCGATAACCCGGCGACCACAAACATCTTTAGTCCGAGCATTGGTACAACGAAAGAGGCATCGCCAAACCGCAACGCATTCATATAGGCCACCTGACCCACCATCACACAGATCCCCATCAGGCAGATCAGGCCGATGTTGTCAAAAAAGCTATCAATACCGACAAAGGGTAAAAAACAGAACCCCAGTATCCCCACTGCGAATTGGCTATAAAACGCCAGTTTCAGTCGGTTGTCCGAGTGCACCAGAAACTGTTTTGAATAGGTGAAACTAAACGCGTGTAACACACATGAAAGCAGGGTTAACCAGATGTAAAGCGGGATAGTGGTCAAGGCTGATAATCCAGTATTGAAAGAGGGTTCAATGTTTATTTGGCACTGATTGCCAGGCCCAGTGACACCATCATAATCATCGCGCCGATGAGTCGAGACCGGTATTGCGAACCAGTTAGTTGCTCTACGCCGCTAAAGCCAAAACGGCCAAATAGCCAGACTGCAAGCAGCGCAAAAATAGCTCGAGAATTTTGCACAATGGTAACCATGGTCACCTGGCGGCTGAGCTCAAACGCCCAGATCAACGCAAAAATACTAGTGATCTGAAAAAAACCAAACAACAGCAGCGCGCGGCTGTATCGCCAGTTCAGATTATGGGAGCCTTTGCTCTTTATAATGGCGATCGGGCCCAGCAGCAGCAGTGGGCCGACCAGGCTGAATATGGTGACCTCGCCTAGATTGTAACCGCTGCGAATCATACTCATCAGAAACAGATCGTTGCCGGCGTAGGCAACCGCAGCCAGCAATACAAAAACCACGGCCATGGCCGGAGCCTGTAATTTGCCGTCATTAAGAAAATAGAGACTGATTAAAGTACCAATGGCACCCAGATAGACCAGACCACTGTAGGTTTCCTGCCAGATCAATGCGGAAACTAAAGCAACCACGAATATTTTCACGCCGAGCATCGGCACCACAAAAGACGCATCGGCCCGCTTCATCGATTCCATCAGCAGTATCTGGCTAAGCACCACGGTGATGCTAAAGCCAACGATCAACTCGGGTGCCGGGCCAATACCACGAATATCCATAAACGGCAGCGCGGTCAGTGCCATCAGTACCGTTACCAGCATGCCGTAGAACACGATTTGGGTGCGATCGTTTGAATAAACCAGCAGCTGGCGCGCCATGGCGAAAGCAAATCCCTGCAGTAGTGCGCCGAGCAGGGCGGCCCATATATAGATTTCCATTCCCAGTTCTAACATTCCGTTATGTCGGTTATGTTGATGGTTTGTTATTAAATAGCTATTATCGGTTTTTAGAGGGTTACCTGGCTAACAGCGCCAGCACAATAGACAAGGCAATTAACCCTGCTCCAGTCGACCGGGAAAGGTATTGTTTGCGATTAAGGACCTCTAGACCTTTAAGGCCAATTCGACTCATCAAATAGACAGCCATTACCGCAAAAACCCCCCGAGCGCTTTGGATGATGTTTACCATCATGGCCTGTTGAGACAGCGCAAAAGTCAACATCAGTAGTACTCCGCCACCACCCTGAGCGACCCCAAACAGAGCCAGTCCTTTTGCGAAGGGTCTGGTCATCTGCCATCTACCCCGTAAAACCACCAGGGCGATTGGCACCATGAACAGGGCCGCACCAGCGAATAGATAGACCATCACCTCCAAAGAGCCAAATCCGGCACGGAATAACCGAATCAGGAATATATCGGTTAACGCATAGAGCAGGCAGTTACCCAGCACCAGAAACAGTGCCACGGGTGACCCTTTGAGTTTGCCATCGTTGAGGAAAACGATCCCAACAAAAGCGCCGCTGGCACCCACATATACCCAAAACCCATAGGTCTCATCGAGCCAGATGGCCGCCATCAGGGCGACAAAAAACACCTTCAGACCCATCATCGGCACCACAAACGAGGCATCCGCATAGCGGTTGGCCATCACGAAGGCGTAATGACCAGCAGCGAAAGTTGAGCCGACTAACAAAATGTCAAACCAATGGCCGCTGGGGTCATGAAACTCGACAAATGGAATAATTACTAAGCTCATTGAACCGGTCGCAAACAGGCAGAAAAAAGCCACCTGTGACGGGTGGGGCGCGAGTTCATAGAGTCTTTTTGAGTAGACCGTACTGAAACCATGGATGGCGGTCGACACCAACCCCAGTAGAATCCAGAGTTCCAAAATATTATTCCAGTGATTGAGAGCAAATAAGCCTGGTCGCGCGGCCCGCCAGCTGATTTTGTTGAAAATTATTTTTACTGGCCGGTTTTTT
>JAESTY010000110.1 GCA_016763355.1 Immundisolibacteraceae bacterium | reverse complement strand
GCCAGCGGCTTTTGAAAGCAGATAGGCAATCGGCGCGTCAAACGGATTGCCTTTGCCTCCGAAGTCACCGCCGATGGTGGTCATATGAATTTCGAAGGTTTCTGGCGGCAGCTGAAAGGTTTTCGCCAGCTGCAGCCGCAACATATAGGGGCTTTTATTACTCGACCACATCTGGCAGCTGCCATCGGCTTTAACGTCGGCTACCGAGACGTTGGGTTCGAGATAGCCATGGTGCTCAAATGGGGTCTCAAACTCATGTTCGAAAATTTGGTCGGCGCCAGCCATGGCCGCGTCGATATCGCCATGATCCCATTTAAAATAGGCGCAGACATTGCTCACCTTGGGCTCGCCAGGGTGGCTAAAGGCACCTTCATAATCTTTTGGGTTTTGATGCACCGGATAGGCATCGTCAGCAATCACCTCGTCGATGCTAAACACGGCCGGCAGCTCTTCGTATTCGACTTCAATCAGCCCCAAAGCGGTTTCGGCAATATCGATATTGTCTGCAGCCACTGCCGCAACCCGATCACCGATAAATCGCACTTCGTCGCTGGCCAACACCGGCAGGTCATTGATCGCCCGACCAATTAAATAGGCTTTATCCTGGCCGGTAATCACTGCACGCACGCCAGGCAGAGCTTCGGCGGCGCTGGTATCAACACTGATAATGCGCGCATGGGGGTAAGGACTGCGCAGAATTTTGCCACGCAACATGCCTGGCAGGTCTACATCTGCACTGAACTGACTCTGCCCGGTAACTTTGGCGGGCCCATCAACCCGTGCGGTGGCTTGTCCAACGATTCTGCGTGCCATCTTCCTGCTCCCCTAAACAGTCTGTAGTAAATGCCTCACAGAACACCCTATGTGAATCCTGCGGGGCAGCGGTGGCGAACATTATCACAGGGTACCGATCTATTCCGTGGCTCTGCACAAAAACCCTGTTGGCCAGTCAGACCCAGAAGCCGTGATGATTACCCCTCTATGCAGCCTCGGCTTTTAACCATAGGGCTGTTTAGCCACATCATTTAGGGTTACTCTTTCGCTCCCTGCAATAAACCAGACCCCAGGGGTTACCGATGGGGCCAGGATTGCAGACACTGGATTTAGGGATGGAGGAGATTTCGATGGATGCCAGCGTTGACGACCAGAATCTGGTCACCATATCTGTGCGGATCAATGGCGAATCGTTGCAGAAAGAGATTCGGCCGAACCTGCTATTGATCGATTTTCTACGCTATGAACTCAAGCTCACCGGCACTAAAGAGGGCTGTAGTGTGGGTGTTTGCGGAGCCTGCACCGTGCTGGTTGATGACAAAACCACCAGCGCCTGCCTCTACCTGGCGGCAATGGCGGATGGCAGTGAAATCACCACGGTGGAGGGATTGGCTGACAATGAATCCCTATTACCGATCCAACAGAGTTTTATCGATCACGGCGGTTTTCAATGCGGTATTTGCACCGCCGGCCAGCTGATCGCGGCCAAATCTCTGCTCGATCACAACCCGAAACCAGATGAGTCCGAGATTAAGGACTGGATGATGGGCAACCTGTGCCGCTGTACCGGCTACTACGGCATTATCCGTTCTATCGAGAACGCAGCCGAACAGACGGCGGAGTGAATCATGGAAACTTTTCAATTTCACGCCCCGAAACAACTCGCCGAAGTTTATGCCCTGCTCGATGAACATGAGTATGACGCCCAGCTGATAGCTGGAGGCACCAGCCTGGTGACCTTTTTAAAGCAGCAGCTGGTACAGCCGGATCACTTGATCCATCTGGGTAAAATCGTTGCTTTGCACGGCGTCAAGCTGGTCGACAATGAACTGCATGTCGGCGCTCTGACCACCTACCGTGACCTGGAAACCCACCCGTTGGTGCTGGAACACCTGCCACAGATCGCAGAGGTTTTTGGCCAGGTTGCCACCCTGAGAATTCGCGAAGTCGCCACCATTGGTGGTGGCCTGAGCCAGGGCGACCCGGCCCAGGATGGCCCTGGACTTTGGCTATTGCTCAACGCCCGAGTGGTGTTATCCAGCAGTAGTGGTGAACGGGAAATTGCCATCGCTGATTTTTTTGAGGATTACTACACCACGGTCATCGAACCCAACGAGGTGCTCACGGAATTGCGGATACCAGTCCCGGACAGCAGCGCTGGTTTTAGCTATAGCAAATTTCTACCCCGTAGCGAGGATGACTACGCGGCAGTTTCCGTTGCCGCATTGGTCAGTGTGGATGCCAGTGGGTCGATTACCGCCGCCCGGCTAACCCTGGGCTCGGTATCTGCCACACCGATTCTGATTAGCGATGTTGATCAACTGATTGGTCAACCAGCCAGCGAGCAACTTATTAACGCGGTCGCCGAAAGCGTGCGCGATCAGGTCGATCCTCTGAGCGACGTGCGCGGTAGCGCAGCTTACAAAACCGATATGGCGGTGGTGTTTACTGGCCGCACGCTAACAACAGCGGCGAACAACGCTGGTAGCTAGAGAGTTAGGGAGAAGATTTTAATGGATTTTGATTTTAGATTTAACATTCCGGCAGAACAGGAGCTGCTCTGGCAGAAGGTGACCGACATTGAGTCAATTGCTTTTTGTGTGCCCGGTGTCACTGAGATTACCCAACTGGAAGTGGGGCCCCCAGCGCGCTATGAAGGAGCGTTGAAAATACGGGTGGGTCCGGTCGGACTAAAAATGGCTGGCCTGGTAGAAATTACCGAAATGGATCATGACAACCACAGCATGAATCTGCGTTGCGAAGGCAAGGACCGAAAGATTCCCGGCAACGTTAAAACCCAGACCAGTATGCGCCTGGAACCAGCCGAGCAGGGCGAGGGTACTGACCTGGTAATACAGACCCATGCCACCATCATGGGCAAGCTCGGTGAGTTCGGCCAGCCCATCATCCGCAAAAAAACTGCGGCGGTGCTGAGCGAATTCGTTGATAATCTGGTCAAAGTGCTCGAACAAGAGACCGCTTAAGCGGCCCATAGAGACTCCAGAATATTGAATACACCCGGGAAATCCCGGACTAATTTATTGTACTTAGGAAGAGGAGAAACAAGATGGGGCAGTACAACGCCATAGAACTGAGCATTGAAGGCGACGTGGCTCGCGTCAATTTCAACCGCCCGGAAAAACGCAACTGCATGAGCCCTGAGCTGCATCGCAACATGTACGACGCGCTCGACGAAATTGAAGCTGCCAAGGTCAAGGTAATCGTGATCACCGGTAATGGCCCCAGCTTCTGCGCCGGCATGGATCTGGAACAGTGCTTCCTGGAACCCTTTGATGACCCGGAAGCAATGGCTGAAATTAATCACTATGCGTTCGGCTGGTTCACCCGTATCAAGAAAAGCAAAGCGGTCACCATCGGTAAAGTTAATGGCTATTGCTTTGGTGGCGGCATGGCCCTGGCTGGCGTACTTGACCTGGTGGTTGCCGCTGACGAATCCCTCTGGGGTCTATCGGAAGTCAACTTCGGTATTTTCCCAGGCGGCGGTACCACCTGGACCGTGGTCAACAACATGAGCCGGAAAAAAGGTATCCATTATTCGGTCAGTGCCGAAACCTTCAACGGTAAGCAAGCCGAACAAATGGGTTTTGCCACCTTCTCAGTGCCACTGGCCGAACTCGACGCCAAAACCGAAGAAGTGATTGGCAAGCTCACCAATAAAGGCCGGGCTGTATTGGGTAAGGTCAAGGAAGTCTACGAGCGAGTTTTGGGTATGGATTTCGCGACTGCTATCGATTACGAAATGGCCAAATCCTGGGAACTCTCACGAGAAACCAACGACGACTGGATAAAGACCGCGCTGGCCTCGTTCAAACGTCGGGAATTTAAACCTGGCACCCAGGCCTATAAGCTCACCAATGATGTCTAACAGATAGGTGACGGGTAGCTGATCTACTGAGTTTCATATACTCACATTAAAAGGCCCGACCTAACCGTCGGGCCTTTTTTATGGACCACAATAAGCCATAATTAAGCTCGTTTTTTAAGCCTGAAAACCACCCATCTGCCGGAATCTCACCATGAAAATTGTCTCCTTCAACATCAATAGCCTGCGCGCTCGGTTACATCAGCTGGAACAGATTATTGAGCTGCATCAACCCGACTTAATCGGATTGCAGGAGACCAAGGTTCATGACGATCAATTCCCATTAGAAGCAGTGGAAGCGCTCGGCTATCAGGCCCATTTCCATGGCCAGAAAGGCCATTACGGCGTCGCTAGCCTGACTCGAGAAACCCCACTGGCGGTGCGCAGGGGGTTTGATAGCGACAACGAAGATGCTCAGCGCCGCCTGATTAGCGTCACCCTGGCCGCTAAAGATGGCTCACCAGTGACCATCATTAACGGCTATTTCCCTCAGGGGGAGAGTCGCAAACACGAGATCAAATTCCCGGCCAAACAGAAATTCTACGAAGACCTGCAGATTCATCTGGATAAACACCACAGCGCTGACCAGCAGGTGATTGTGATGGGGGATATCAATATCTCTCCGGAAGATATCGATATCGGCATTGGCGAGGACAACCGCAAGCGCTGGCTGCGCAGCGGGAAATGTAGTTTTCTGCCAGAAGAGCGGGAATGGCTGGCACGTCTGCACGGTTGGGGACTGCAGGACAGCTATCGCCTGCTAAAACCTGAAGTGGATGATCGGTTCAGCTGGTTTGATTACCGCAGCCGTGGTTTTAATGACGACCCCAAGCGCGGTCTGCGCATTGACACCATTCTGGTCACCAGGAGTTTGGCAGACAACCTGATCGGGGCCGACATCGACTACGCCACCCGTGGCATGGAAAAGCCGTCGGATCACTGCCCGATCTGGGCTGAGTTCTCTATTTAAATAGCCCGAGCCGACCAACCCAGTGCAGTTACCAACCCTAACCAATGCCACCTTAATCAAGCGCTATAAACGCTTTCTGGCTGATGTGGTACTTGAAGATGGCACCGAAGTGATCGCGCATTGTCCCAACACCGGCCGCATGACCAGTTGTTGGGAGCCAGGGGTGGCGGTGCAGATCAGCCACAGCGACAACCCAAAACGCAAACTCGCCTGGACCCTGGAACGCATTGATATGGGCCAGGGTTGGATTGGGGTGCACACCGGGCGGGTTAACCATGTGATCGCCGAGGCCATCGGCCAGAACAAAATCGCCTCTGTGACCGACTACCGCTGGCTTCGTCAGGAGGTAACCTATCCGGTTTCGGAACATCGTTCCCGAATCGATATTTTCCTCACTGACCGACCCGACGATGACCAGCACGATGGAGCAAAAACTGACACCTGGGTAGAAATCAAAAACGCCACCCTGCTGGTTGGTGATCAGATTCAATTCCCGGATGCGCCAACCGAGCGGGGCCGCAAACATTTAAACGTGCTGGCTGATGCAGTAAGCCGGGGCCAACGAGGGGTGCTGCTGTTTGCAGTTAACCGCCCGGAAGGCACTGTTTTTACCACCGCCGATCAGATTGACCCCGCTTATGGCCAGCGGTTACGGGAAGTAATGACAGCCGGCGTGGAAGTCATTGCGGTCAGAATTAACCACCACTACCAATCAGTAACCGTTGCCGATGCGGTCGAAATCAAACTCTAAAAACTAACTCGAAAGCAAACCTTATCGCTGGGCATCGCCCAACCTTTCCAGCTGAGATACAATGCGCGCCGCGAATAGTAATGGCGGCCTCCAGGTGTGATCCAGATCCAATTCAGACCCAACATCAGACCCGCAGCCACTGACCTATCAAACAGTTGAGACAAGTTACGTGACACCAATAAATAAACAGCAACAGGACGACTTTCTTCACGACTTTCAGGATCGCCAGGCGACCGCAGAGCGTATGCTGCCGATCATCGGTCACCTGTTTCGTAAACATGGCATCACCCTGTCGATCTACGGTCGTTCAATCAATGATGTTTCTGCGGCTGACCTGCTCAAGGCTCACCGCTTTATTGGCCAGCATGAAACCACCAGAGTTACCGAACGCGACAGCTTCCCGGTGCTGCAGGCGATTGTGGAACTGGAACCCGGTGCGGCCCGGATTGACCTGGGTAAACTTACGGTTGCCTATCTAAAATCCGGCAAGACCGAGACGCCGGAAGATTTCGTTAACCAACAGATGGCCGGGCGCTCCGAGCTACTCAATAACGTCCAGCCCAACCACCAGGATGTGGTGCTTTACGGCTTTGGCCGCATCGGCCGGTTACTAGCCCGAGAACTGGCGCGGAATGTCGGTAGCGGCAAAGGACTGCGGTTACGCGCTATTGTGGTTCGCAAACCCCACGGCGATGCCAACGACCTGGAAAAACGGGCCAGCCTGCTGCGCCGCGATTCGGTTCACGGCCCCTTCAACGGCACCATTTCCGTCGATCACAACAGTAATTCCATTATTGCTAATGGCAACATCATCACCGTGCTTTACGCCAACAGCCCGGATGACCTGGACTACGATGCGCTGGGCATTCACAAGCCGCTAGTCATCGATAACACCGGCATCTGGCGCGATAAAGAAGCCCTGCAGAAACACCTCGATGGCGGTGCCGGCAAGGTTCTACTGACTGCTCCGGGTAAAGGCGACATGAAGAACATCGTGTTCGGTGTTAATGAAGCCATGATGACCGATGACGACAGAATTCTCTCGGCCGCCAGCTGTACTACCAATGCCATTACCCCGGTATTGAAAGTCATTAATGATCACTTTGGGGTCGAAGCCGGCCATATTGAGAGCGTTCACTCCTACACTAATGACCAGAACCTGATCGATAATTATCACGAAGCCGATCGCCGTGGCCGTAGTGCGCCACTGAATATGGTGCTCACCGAAACCGGCGCCGCCAAAGCAGTTGCCAAGGCACTGCCAGAACTCGAAGGCAAACTCACCGGCAACGCGATTCGGGTGCCCACCCCGAATGTTTCAATGGCGATTATCAACCTGACCTTGCACAACAGCACCGACAAACAGGGACTCAACAGCATCCTTGATGAAGCCGCCATGAGTTCGCCGTTGCAGGATCAGATCGACTACATGACCAGCACCGAATTGGTCTCCAGCGACCTGGTGGGTAGTCGCCATGCGGGTGTGGTCGATTCACATGCGACTATCGTCAATGGCAAACATTGCGTGGTTTATGTCTGGTACGACAACGAGTATGGCTATAGTTTTCAGGTCCTCAGAATGATGCAGGCCATGGCCGGGCAAGTACTACCAGTGTTTCCGGCCTAGTAGCCTTATTTAACCGCCTATGACCGAGTTAATTAGTCCGCTTGCAGCCCACTGCATTACCTTTGCTAACGAAAAAGGCGGCACGGGCAAATCGACCCTGGCGGTGCATCTGCTAATTTCACTGCAGGCGCAAGGCTATCGCGTGGCAGCCGTTGATCTGGATTTTCGCCAGCGCACCCTGAGCCGCTATATCGAAAACCGCCAACAGCACCATCCCCACCTGCCATCAGTAGAAGTATTAGTACCACCCCTTTCAGAACTTGAAAGCCGTAGTGCAGCTGCTGAACAAGATCAAAGCCTGCTACGCCAGAGCCTCGATCAACTGGCTCAGAATAACCAGTTCGTGATCATCGACTCTCCTGGCAGCGATTCACCCCGCAGCCGTCTGGCCATGTCACTGGCCAATACGCTGGTGACCCCGCTCAACGACAGCTTTGTTGACCTGGATCTGCTCGGCCGAATCAACCCGGAAAGCAACAAGGTAGACAAACTAAGCTTTTTCTCGGAAACCATCTGGCAGGCCCGCCAACATCGGGCGTTAGCAAAACTGCCCGCGCTGGAATGGTTTGTTACCCGTAACCGTCTCACCCAACTCGACGCCCGCAACAAACGCCGAGTCAATTCGGCGCTGGAAGAACTACAGCATCGCGCCGCCTGCCGCTATATTTCTGGCCTCTCTGAACGGGTAATTTATCGGGAGTTATTTCCACAGGGCTTAACCCTGGTGGACCTTGGCCAAACTAAACAAAGCCATCAGCAGACCGCTAAAAACTTACCTAAACTGACCACCTCCCACCTGGCCGCACGGCAGGAACTGCGAAGTTTTATCGAGGCATTGGAACTACCCCAGGGGTAAAGCACTAATTAAAGCTGCGCGGATGCAGTCGCAATAAGCTGGCTATTTTTGTTGCGCAGAGTCTGATTTCCAGCAGCCAGTAAACGGGATTTATTCGCTAATGCAATGGCCTGCTGCCATTGCCCCCCAGCCAGCCGTACTTGAGCCAGCTCATGCCACAAATAGGGATCATTGGGAGCTATCCGCAGCGCCCTCTCTAAAGTTGCTGCAGCTCGACCGGTATCACCATCCGCCAACTGCTTACGTGCACTTGCCAACAACAATTGACCCGCGTCGACGGCAGCAGCTGGCGCTGACACCGGGGCTAACACGGTTGGTTTAGGCAAAGCCTCAGCCTCAAAAGGTGGCAATGGTGCCGGCCTGGTAATCGGCGGTAAAACTGCCCGATTGTCAGGCTGGCCAATTAAACCGTAATCCACACTGCAGCCACTGAGCAGCGCCATAGCCAATCCTGTTCCCAGTAATACCCCAGAACCAGTCAGTGACCGGGAGTCTAAAAATTGCTGCATTGACCATCCTTCAAAAAAATAATAGTAACTGGCTATTCGAAATCTGTTTTGCTGATCACCGGTTTACTGATCACCGGTTTACTGGTCACCGATTTACTGGCCACTGGTTTGCTGGTCACCCGGTTGCTAGTCACCCGCTTGCTAATCACCCGCCTGCTAATCATAAGGCCAGGGGATTTTATCCAGTAACCATTTCAACGGATTAGCCACCGGTTTAGAGCGGCCATGATTCACCACCCTGCTCGGATCTACACCGGCGACCTGCTTACAGGGCCGCATACCGGCAGGTTCAAACCCTTTCACTACTGGCACACCAGCATCACCCCGACAGCTAATTCCCTGAGGAACCGATATGGCGGCTCCACCGGGTGAAGCCTGCAACCAGTTTAACTGACCACCACTGGGGTCGTTGGCCAATAATGGCAACTTGCCCATGACTTCACCCCAGATCGGTAACGCAGCCGTGGAACCGAGCAGGTCAGCAGGTTGATTGTCATCCCGACCTACCCAGGTAACCGCTGCCAGATTGCCGCTGAAACCAGCCAACCAGGCGTCACGGCCATCATCGGTGGTGCCGGTTTTAGCGGCAATATTCAGCCCTGGATCTATGTGGCGTTTTAATCCCCTGGCGGTGCCGCGCCGACCGACCTCCTGCAATGCGAGCTGCAGAAGCTGAACGGCAGCCGGATCAAGTCGTTGCTCCAACTGCAGCGGATAGTGGTTAAGCGTTTTACCCTCTACATCTGTGACCGACAGGATGGCCCGCTGTGGGGTATGAAACCCGCCTGCGGCAATCGTTAAATAAAGCTGATTTAATTCCAGCGGGCTCATGCCAATCGCACCGAGTAGCAGTGCAGGTTGCTGATTAACAGGCCGGGTTAATCCTAATTTCCGCAAGGTTTTTACGACTTCGGGCAGGCCTAAATCTAGTCCTAACCGGACAGTCGGCACGTTCAAAGAACGCAGCAAGCTATCTAGCAATGACACTTCGCCACGAAATTTACGATCGTAATTTTGCGGCTGCCAGGGCGGCTCACCAACCCGATCAAGCCGAATTGGCTGATCCAGTAAAGTGGAATTGAGATGATATGCCCCGGGCTGTGACAGGGCGGTCAGATAGACCGCAGGCTTTACCAGGGAACCAATCGAACGGCTGGCATCTAGCGCCCGGTTAAAATTATTGTTGCGCGGGTTTCTACCCCCCACCAGTGCCAGTATTTCACTGTTGGCAACTTCGGCAATAACCATCGCGCCCTGCAACTGATCACCATGCCCGGTTCGGTCTGCCTGCTGCTGCAGCCGTGCCTGTAAGGTCTGTTCGGCGATGCCCTGGACCACCGGATCAATGGTGGCAAAGATACGCAGTCCCTCGCTGAGCAGCACCTGATCTGGGTAATCTCGCCGAAGTTGACGCCGCACCAAATCCAGAAAAGCCGGATACCGGGATAGCCCGACGCCGGTTTTATCAACCACACCCAACGGCTGACTTTGCAGCCATTTGGCTTTGTCAGGATCTAGCACCCCCTGATCGGCCATTACCTGTAACACCAGATTACGCCGGGATTTAGCCCGCTGTGGGCGTCTGCGAGGATGGTAACCACTCGGCGCTTTAACCATGCCCGCCAGCAACGCCAGTTGATCGGTGCTCAATTCAGCTAGTGGTCGACCAAAAAATAGCTGGCTACCCTGGGCAAAGCCATGCACTGCCCGACGTCCAGCCTGGCCCAGAAATACCTCGTTGATGTAAGCCTCGAGAATCTCATCCTTACTGAAATGCAGTTCCAGCAGCAGTGCCATG
>JAESTY010000109.1 GCA_016763355.1 Immundisolibacteraceae bacterium | reverse complement strand
GTGGCGTCTGTCATCAATCCACGTTTTTCCATATAACGGGGAGTGATTAGCGCGTCATAATTGGGGGCGATATTCCAGTAAAACGGCGTGATAATTTCGGCGCCGCCATCACTACTTGACCCGTAGCTCGGGGTTAAAAAACCGGTTTTACGTTCATCGGAAATCGGAAAGGAGATGTATGGGGTGTAAAACAGCGGCATACCCTTAAAGCGTAAGGTCATATTTCGGGCAATACCCTTGCCAGCCTGCTGGTCCAATGTGATTTTGTCAGCAAGCATTTGCCAATCATTCCGGCCGGGTGGGCAGGTGGTAAAACTGGCTTTTTCCATATCATGTAAGTCCGCTCGGTGGCGAATGATACGAACGGCTTTACCCCGAGCACGCTTTTCGCGCAGGGCATAATGGGCGTTTTCGATAGTGCCAGCGTCACTGAGCAGGTTCATCTGCAACGAACTACCTTCAAGCACGATTGTTTTATCTCTCAGGACCACCGCTCCCTGAGCATCTACCTGGTCACTGGTCTGGTCGTAGCGCAAATTCTGCGCGGTTATCTGAGTACCGTCTCGGCGAACATCAACATGCCCGCGCAACTCGATCTGGGTGCCGCCAAAAGTTTCTGATTCATCGGCACTAATTTCTGTTGAACCAGGTGTTCCTGCAGCGGGCAATGGTCCGCCAACCGGGCCGGGCGCATAACATTGCTCTGCCGCAATCACGGTGTTGGTCCAACCGAAAGTAGCGACTATTAGAAGCGTGCAGGATGACCTAAGAAGACTATTAATCGGTACAGCCTTAATGTTGTTGTATTTTATTGTGGTTTGCCGCTGCACCGAAAAACCTGGTGTTGTGATTTTTGACGGCAGTCCCACCCCATGGCCTTGCAAAATATCCGAGCCTTAAACGCTCACAATTTATCAATTTGGCCTCGAGCATCATACACCAAAAAACCAGCCAATCTTAACCCGATTAACCATCACATCTGCACTTCTCTAAACTGGGTGGATGGTCAGTATTAACGCAGCGAAATGACTGGCCATTTGCGATTGATTGCAGCTGTTTTTAGCTTTTCATCTGGGTCAACTGCATGGGGAAAGTCTGCCCACTCGAGCAGGGCTAAGTCGTTATGGGAATCGGAGTAGGCATAGCTACCCTCTTGCTTGATTCGATAGGTCTTTAACCAGATTGACAGCCGTTCTAGCTTGCCGGCCTGAAAACACGCAGGAGGCTGGTAGTCGCCATCAAACCCAGTTGCGCCAATCGTCGGTTCAGTGGCAATAAGATGTGGGATCCCCAGTTTGCTGACGATTGGGGCAGTGATAAATCGATTGGTCGCGGTGATGACGACCAAAGTATCTCCACGGTTTCTGTGTTTTTCAATTAGGCCAGCTGCTCCCGGTGCAATGATGGAGTCGATCTGAGTAGCAACGAAATCGGCCCTCAGTGATAACAGCTTTGGTAGTGGTAGTTGTTTTAGAGGTGCGAGGGCGAAGGATAAGAAGGCATGGATATCCATATTTCCGCTCAGATAATCTTTGTAGAACAGCTGATTACGAATTTCATAATCCTCTCTGTCAACGACGCCGAGATCACAAAGGTACTGGCCCCAGAGATAGTCGCTGTCATCGGCGAGTAAAGTGTTGTCTAGGTCGAACAGGATAAGGGCCATTTTTTTCCTAAAAAACCATTGGTAACAAATATTTATAAGATAGGCAAAGGGTTCCAGAACTCGTCAAAGTGGATTTATTTTGTTGGCTTCGCTCTACCATTTTTGGTTTCGCCAGTTTACCCTTAGAATGGGTAAGGAAACCGATTGAGGTGTGCGGTTTTGAAATTGAAGTATGGTTAGATGTGGGGTGAGGGTTTGGAGGAAGCGGAGGGTTTCGGCGCTGCCTGAAAATTTTTAATATTTCCTTTTTTTAGAAAGGACGGAATCAGAATGATTGATGCAGATGGGTTCCGCCCAAATGTGGGCATCATCGTTTGTAGTTCAGAGGGAGAGCTGCTCTGGGCAAGACGGATTGGCCAAACATCTTGGCAATTCCCGCAGGGTGGTATCAAGCGAGATGAGAGTCCTGAACAGGCGCTATACCGTGAGCTTGAAGAAGAAGTTGGATTGTTTGCCGACGACGTAAAAATTCTTGGCCGCACCCAGGACTGGCTTCGTTATCAGTTGCCAAAGCGTTATACCCGGCGCAGGCGGTCGGCCTGTATTGGCCAGAAACAGATCTGGTTTATGCTTCAGTTGATTAGTGATGAAAGTAAAATTCGTCTTGATCTGGCGCAGGTGCCTGAATTTGATAGCTGGCAGTGGGTTGATTATGAAACCCCAGTGAATGACATTGTTGAATTTAAAAAGGGAGTCTATGGTCAGGCGCTCACTGAGTTAAAAGGCGTGTGGCAGCGGCGTTTCTCAGCATCGGCTATTAATTGACGGCCAGACTTTGATTGTTTAATAGCTGCGACTATTTGGATTGTCGATATTGATGTTGATCAGATAATAAAATATGGATAACCACTCGGTACAAAATACGGTGTCAATTACCGAAGCTAAGGCTTCAGGTGGTGCTGACTCAAATGCGGCTTCTGGAAATAACGGGAAAGCCTTAAAACCAACGCGTGGATTACTAAAGCCTGTGTTGCTGCTACTGATGGTGGCAATGATTGCCACCGGCTGGGGTTTTCAGGTTGAGCTGCAATCCTGGTTACAGGCGCGAGGGTTTTTTCAGGAGCAGGCGCGGCTTGCCCATCTTGAGCAACAACTACGGCAATCCGATCAGCAATTTAAACTCATCAGCGATCAGCTGGCGGTTCATCGTGAGCGATTACTGCAGGCGGAGCAGTTCGGCAGTCAGTTGACTCCTGTCAATGAATCACTGGGTGGTCTTGAGAAGCGGATTGATCAGATTGAGTTGGGGCTCAAGCGCCAACAGAGCGGAGCACAGGTGCTCGCGGTCAGGCAGCTATTGTTTGTCGCTGAGCAGCAGCTGCGCCTGGTCAATGATCGGTCCTTGGCGCTGCAGGCATAGGCCAGGCAGATAATATTCTAAGCGCGGTAGATGATCGTCAGTGGTTACCTTTGAGGGCGCTGATTGCCGCAGAAATTTCCATCCTTCGGGCAATGCCTGAGGTTGATTTCAGCGGTATCAGTTTTCGCTTAGCCGAACTTAAATACCGTGTTGATGAGCTTTCGGGGCTCAGTGAAAGAAGGCCAGAACCTCAACCGGTATTGCCTGAATTGGACGCTCTGGCTGAGCTTGAAATTGATGACTGGCGCCAAATTTTGAGTCGCGGCTGGGGCAGGTTGATTGAGCAGCTATCGAGTTTGATTAGCATTCAAAGGGTCACCAGCGAAGATCCGGTGCTGATAACCGCTCAACAGTTACAAGGCTTAAAATTTAATCTACAGGCTCAGCTATTACTTGCAGAGCTAGACCTTGCTCGAGAGGGTAATAATTTTGCTCTGCGGCTGAATCAGGTTGTGGTGTTAATAGAAAAATATTTTGACCAAACTTCAC
>JAESTY010000108.1 GCA_016763355.1 Immundisolibacteraceae bacterium | reverse complement strand
GCCATAGACATTCACAATCCTGTGGCCAATAAAAACTCTTCTGGCTTCTTGCCCGTAGAGCGGGAATGGTTAGATAAATTTATGAAAAGTGGCTTTATAGATTCATTCCGCCATTTTAATAAAGACCCCCATCATTATACCTGGTGGAGTTATCGTGCCAATGCCACTGGGCGGTGATGGTGGCTAATCTGGTATTTTCGGTAATGGGCGCATTGGCCTGTTCGAAGGGCGAAAAATATCGAGTGCCGGTAGCGCTTCGACTGATCAAGTAGTTATTGCCGCTATCGGCGTTGCTGCTTGAATGGGCTATCCACCAGGCCTATTTGAAAGAACTAAGACTCGGCTCTACCAGCTCATCGCTGCCATCCCAGGCGGCGAGCTGGTCGACTTCGAGTTTTTGCTCGGCGCTCAAGGACCAGCTCCCGGCGGCGGCATTTTGCTCAACCTGGGTCACACTCATGGTGCCAGCAATCACAGAACTGACCTGTGGGTGAGCCAGCAACCAGGCAAATGCCAGTTCTAGTACCGAGTGACCGTGATCACCCGCATAGGCAGATAAACTTGCCAATTTTGTTTCGTTACGTTCGGTACGCTTGCCACGAATTACCGGACTATTAGCCGCACCCCGACTGCCCGGAGGTGGCGGCTTACCGGGTTGATATTTACCCGATAAAAACCCACCGGCTAACGGAAAGTAGGGCAGAAAACCAACATCAAACTGCTGACAAAACGGCAGTAACTCAGCCTCGACCTGGCGCCGCAACAGACTGAATTGATTCTGAGCACTTACAAAGGGCACCCAACCATTAGCCTGCGCTGCGTTATCTGCCTGCAGGTGACGCCAGCTGGCGTAATTACACTGGCCGATATAACGAATTTTACCCGCAGAGATGAGTTGGTTAAGCGTGCCCATCACTACTTCGGGCGGCACTTCATCTGCCGGAAAATGAATCTGCATTAAATCAATATGATCGGTCTGCAGGCGTTGCAGGCTGGTATCGCAATGATCACGAATGCGTTGCTCGGGGGACTCCCCGGCTTCTAATCCAAAAAAATGGAACTTAGTGGCGACAATAAAATCGTTGCGAATGCCCTTGAGCACCTCGCCCACGAATTGCTCGCTCTGGCCGTCGTTATAAAGATAGGCGGTATCAATAAAATTAATACCCAAATCACGAGCGCGTAGGATATTGGCTCGGGAAAATTCCAGGTCGAGCCGTGGCGCGCCAAACACATTGCCACCAAGACCAATGGTCGAGACTTTTAAATCAGACCGACCAATGTTGCGATATTCCATCTAAACCACCCTCCTAGTCTTCTTTAACAAGATTGCCGGTCACCGCTAACCGTGGACCTCCCCGGTTGGGGGAAAAATGGCTATATAGGGTGGGGACACAGAACAGAGTCAAAAAGGTTGACGCAAACAAACCGCCCATCACCACTAACGCCAACGGCCTGAAAATAATAGATTCACCCACCACCAACGGGGACAATCCCAGGATTGTGGTGACCGAAGTCAGCACAATCGGCATAAACCGATTTCGCGCTGCCTCAACGGCTACCTCCATAATCGAAGCCTTGGGGTTATCGCGACCCACCGTGTTGGCCCGGTCAACCAGCAGAATCGAATTATTGACTACGATCCCCATCAAGCTGGTAAGACCAATAAAGGCGGCAAAAGAGAGTTCCTGCCCGGTGACATAGAGGGTAATAAATGCACCGATGCCACACAGTGGAACCGCCGCAAAAACTATCAGCGGTTGCACCAGCGAATTAAACTGCAACACAAAAATCGAAAATATCGCCACTGCGACCCAGAGGGTATAGGTTCCGATGCCGCCGAAAGCTTCCTGGGTTCTATCCTGCTCGCTCTCGTAGCTAACGGTAATATGCTCAGGTAGACCAAAATCAGACACAGCCTGGGCTGTCGCCTGGCGCAAAGCAGCGACATCACTGCCCGGCACCACGTAAATATCGATATCAAGTTTGGGTCTGAATGCCTCGTGGCTAATATCAAACTGACTCTCTATAAAACTGTAGTTAGCAACCTGACCCAGAGGCATTGCTCGGCCCTGCTGGGACCTTACGGTTAGCCGATCAAATACCTCGAGTGGCACAGCGTCATCGGCTTTGGCACGCAACACGATGTCATATTCCTCGCCTTGATCGTCGCGAAATTCATCGACCTTGAGGCCGTGACTGACCAGCATCAGCACTGGATCAATCGCGACTTTAGGCACCTGTAAAGCCTGCGCTTTGAGCGCGTCTCGTTTTACCGAAATCGAGTGATAATCTGTTTTAGCCGGGTTATTCACGGACATAATGTCAGGCAATTGCCAGAGGGTCTGATCCAGCTGCCGCCCTAGCTCCCGTAGTTCATCGATGCTGCCCCCGCTGAGAGTAACGGTAGTATCAACGTCTGTTTCGGTACCGATCAAAATCGGCGAAGCGTTTATCGCCGCAAACGCCGAAAAACGATGTAATCGCAGGTTAAGCTCATCAATTAGTTTGCGCAGGCGACTGGCATTACGAAAATCTACCTCGACAAACAGCGAGGCGTTGGAGCGACGCTGCAACACCTGCAGCAGCCCCATATTGATCCGTGGAAAATTACCGCCCTGTACCGTGGTGACATGAATGATCTCGGAATATTCGCCCAGCAAAGCCTCTATATCGACCGTCAAATCATGCATAAACTGTTCTGAACTGTTCTCTCCGGCTTCAATATTGATGGTGAAAAAACGGGTCATCACTATCTGGAAAAACAATCTGCGGCACCTGCTGTACACACCAACCCGCAAGTACAAAT
The DNA here is from genome assembly GCA_016763355.1 of Immundisolibacteraceae bacterium. Taxonomy (GTDB): domain Bacteria; phylum Pseudomonadota; class Gammaproteobacteria; order Immundisolibacterales; family Immundisolibacteraceae; genus QNFC01. The sequence continues at coordinate 5,391 of JAESTY010000108.1, read as the reverse complement.
AGTCCCAAAACCAACAGTAACAGCGCCCACCAATGGCGAATCGCGGCCTGTAAAGCAGTTATAAAATGGATATCCCGAAACGGGATCAACGCATTCAAAAAACTCGGCGGAGTTGGCATTTTTCGCATGCGGTTCAAGCGCTTGAAAAACCCATTACGGGTTGGTAATTCTGGAAACAGCCAGAGCCGGTTCACGGTACCAAACCGCGAAACTGAAAGCGTGGTAACCGTCACTGCTATAAACAGCGAAGCACCTAGACAAAGCCAGATAGTCACGGACAGGCTACGCATAAAAAGACCGGTTTTAGAGGTCAGCAGAAACACTGGCAGGAATGCTAGCGCTGTTGTCAGGGTGGAACTGATCAGAGGACTGATCACCGAGCCGGTGCCTTCCACTGCCGCATCTCGATTATTGAAACCCCGATAATGACTCAATTTAAAAGCATTTTCGGTGACCACAATGCCGTTATCAACAATCAGGCCGAGCGCGATAATAAACCCTGCCACGGACATCTGTTGAAGACCAAAATCAGTCAGGGACAACCAGACCAACGACAACATTAACGAGAACGGCAACATGATGCCGATCGCAAAAGTCGAGCGATAGCCCACCGAAAACAGCAGCACAACACAGAGAATGCCGATACCCTGCACCACATTCCAGAGCAGCCCGGTAATGTTGCGTCTTACCCCTTCCTCAACGTTGTAAAGCAAGTGTAGTTCTACACCCGCAGGCAACTGTTTACGGAACTGATCCAGCAGTACGTCAATCTGCTCTCGCACCGCGAGCACATTGGCATCATCTCGGGTCTTAGCGGTAATTAACGTTGCCGGCTGGCCATCAAGCCGATGAAGCACCGGATCAGGTTTATAAACTTCTTCAACCGTGGCGATATCAGCAAGTTTGATACTTTTACCGCCGCCGGTCAGCAGCGGCGTAGCGGCCACATCAGCAATGCGATGATAGCTACTTCCAGGAGGGATAATCGTCACCGCCTGATCGCCAAACTCCATGGTTCCCACGGGTAAAAAACGGTTCTCGCTGACAATTGCCTGGCTCACACTATCAATAGAAATTCCATACTGGCGCATGCGATCCATATCGAGCCATACGACCGCCTCACGGTCAGACTTAACCACCTCAATCTGCTGCAGAAACTCATTGCGGCGCAGGGATAACTTAAATTGATTTGACCAGTTTAGGCGCTGTACATAAGTTAAATCCGGGCCCACCAGGGCAAACACGAAGGGCACCAATAAATCAGATGGGCTCTGCTTTTCTATGCTGCTCTCGAGGTCACTCGGCAGTTCGTCCTGGAGTTTGTTGAGTTTGGATGAAACCTCAAGGTATTTGTCATTGATATCGACGCCATAAAAAAACTTAATTCGAATTATCGCGAAACTTTTAAAAATATCGGTCTCAAACTCATCGATATCGCCAAGACTCTGCAGCTCGTCTTCTATCTCAAAAATGACCCTGTTCTGAATCTCAGCGGGCGACGCTCCGGGCAAGGTCAGAGTAACCACCAACGATGGCATCTCTACGGTTGGCAGATCAGATATTTTCAGTAATGGAATCGAGGAAATGCCAATGGCAATCACCGCTACCGCAGCAATCACACTGATCAACATATGATCAACGATAAAACGAATAAATGATCTCACTGGACGATCTCTATGCGACTCCCGTCACTAAGATTGCGACCAAAGGTAATCACATCAGGCGTACTAAGGTTTTCTGCCAGGATCGCGAAGCCATCAATCACATCGATAACAGTTACATTAATTTTTTTCGCTCGCCGATTATCACCACTAGGCACATATAACTCGCCGGCACTGCCACGTAAATTACGCAGCGCTGCTAGCGGCACTACCGATCCCTGATTTTCAACATTAGTAAATAACACCACTTTCGCGAGCATGCCGGGCTTCAATGGTCGTTCGGTAGCAATCGTTACTTCTAACCGATAAAGGCCATCCGCTCTGTCGGCTTCCTGGCCCACCATAGAAATCAGCCCCGGAAACACTTCGCCGGGATAAGGACTAAATTCAACCTGAACCTGGGCACCTTCATTCACCGACAGAATCTGCCGATCAGTAAGATTATCGATTTCTACCAGCCAGGGACGATCTGCACGCTGCAGAGCATAAATAGGTGTGCCCGCCGCCACCGTGCCCGGATGTTCAAAATATTTAACCCCGATAACGCCTGCCTGGGGGGCATGCAAGCGGCAACGTTGCAAATTAACCTGCGCCTGATTGTCAGCAACTCGAGCTTGTTCAAGGGCGGTCTGCGCAGACTGATGGTCATCTTCCGACGCTTTTTGGTCAGCGTAGAGCGCATCAATACGACGAAAATGGCTTTGCGCCAAATCCAGTGTTGCCTGGCTATCTCGCGCCCGATCCAGGGCATCGATATCCTCCAACCTGGCAAGTATTTGACCCGCCACGACCAAATCACCTTCTTCGACCAAAATATCGATCAGACGACCAGGAATTTTAAACGACAACGCCTGAGTTTTGACCGTTAACTGGCCCGCAGTGTGAAAAATGGACTGCCCACCGGATGAACCCACCGCTACCGCCTTAACCGGTATTGGTGGCTGGTTACCGTCCCCACCCGCTGCATTAACGATAGCCGGGCATTGCAACAACAACGCGCTAAAAATTATCCGTGAAATAACATGGATTTTTTGTCTACTCATGATTTTAGCCATGGTCTGATGAATGGGCGCGGCGCTATTTTTATAGTGTTTCCATTTCCGCTACTGCCACTAAATTATTCGCAACCAACCTGATGGTCAACGCTCGTTTAGTGAACCTGGATATGCTATCAGGTTAGGTGGAATATTTTGCAATCTAGTTATGCATAAATCGACGCTTCTGAAGAGGACTTACCGGTTAGAACTTCGTCGGAACTGGCCCCAACAGTAAACCTTTTCACCAACATTGACATGTCCGATCCAACCGCAAGTCAAGAGCACATTAATCGCTGGCAACCAGGCCTGATACAGCTTCACCTAACAGCCCAAGCGATTCCATCGATTCTTGCTGACCGATCGAACCCCAGATCATCTCCAGTAACAAATAGTTACAGCCACTCTCGGCATAAAATTGCTCGACCTTTTCCCGCACTGTTTCTGGAGAGCCGACGATAAAAGTGTCGTAAGCAGCCAATTCGTCGTAATCCGGTGGAAACTGAGTAGCGACCGACGCGTTATCAAGCCAGAGCTTCTGCAAATTCTGGTAAAAAACTGGGTAGGCCTCGCGGGCTTTTTTCTCTGCTGCCGCATCGGTTTCAGCCACGAAGCCCATTCTAAATGCACCCATTTTAGGACTGGTTATCTGAGGATTAAGCGCTCCACCGGGCTGCCAGATATCAAAAAACGCTTTTGCCTGTGCTGCCAGCGCCTGATTGGGCCCGGCTGTAATCACATTGAGGCTTCGCTCGGCTGCATATTGGATACTGTTGGGACTGTTAACCCCATACCAGAGTGGTGGGTTAGGTTGCTGCACCGGCCGCAATTCCATCGGCACCGCCGGGAAATTATATTTATCGCCCTTATGGGTCAATATCTCGTTACGCAGCCCCTTAACCAGTATTTCCAGCACCTCTTCCATCTCGGCACGGGAGTGGATAAATGAGGTGCCGTAGTGACCTAGCTCATAAGGTGAGATGCCCCGTCCAAACCCTAGCTCGAGGCGACCATTACTCATGTTGTCGAGCATGCAGATCTCTTCAATCAACCTTAGCGGATGGTAAAGCGGCAATAGATGCACCATCGAACCCAGCCGAATACGCTGGGTATGCTGGATCAATGCACTCAGATAAATCGACGGTGATGGTGCCATTCCCAACGGTGTAAAGTGATGTTCGGCAACGTGGTAACACCAGAATGGGCCCTGATCAGCCAGGCGAAGAAACTCAGCCCGCCCCGCGTAAAGGTCTGCCAGTGACTGCTCTGGCCTGCGTTCCACGTGATCCCAAAGACCAATCCGGTTACCGGTCATGCTGATTTTCTCCTCAATTTAGGCTGTCGATAGCCCTTGCTAGCCATCGGCCTCTACTGTTGACCTCTCTAGCAGGGAGCCTGACAATCACGAGCGTCGATCAATAACTTTAACGAGGAGAACATATCATGGCGGGAGTACGGGTAGTGGTTACGATTAACTTTCCCAATGGCGAAATTGCTGAACAGGCTGCTGCTGGCATGGTTGAAGCGCATGCGCCGGTTCGTGACCGGGAAGGTGCCATGCAATATGAGGTATTTCGCAGTGCCGAAGATCCGGGCAAAGTAGTGCTGATGGAACATTGGGCCAGCCGGGAACTTTACGACAAGCACTGGAACCAGCAACTTGCCGCTGGCGGGCCGGATCTGGATCCGAGTCTTAAAATGAGCATCGAATTTTATAACTATGAAGAGTACGCCATTGACGAAAATGGCCACTGGATGGCGGCAGATCCAGCAGATCGCAATAGCACCATTCGCTGGAAGTAACACCTTCACCGTAATACTGAAACAGGGAGCTTAATCGCTCCCTGTTTTCATTCTAGGGGTTGGTTTTCAACATTTAGCCAGCGAAACAACTCAGTGCCATGTCACCTACTATCGAGGTAACAAAACGGCTATCAGCCTGAATAGCGGCCACGTAGGGTGCTGCAGCGGTGTGATCTACATTATCCGCAGCAACCAGAGCACCCTCACTTAATTTAGGCAGCATCAGTTCCAGCATCGGCAAATAAAGACCTTTCCAACCATCCAGAAACAATAAATCTACCTGTTCATCAACAGATTTTAAAGTAACCAAGGCGTCACCCTCGAAGAGGGTTACCTGCTCATCGAGCCCGGACCGTATAATCAATTCTCGAGTAGCATGGCATTTTTCAGGATGCACTTCGGTAGTAATAAGCCGACCGCCGCTGTCTCTGGCTGCAGCTCCTAAGTAGAGTGTACTAATGCCATAGGAGGCACCAAACTCTACGATACACCGCGCCCGTTTGGAGCGAGCCAGGTTATAAAGCAGCTTTCCCTCCTGACTGGAAACCCCGAGATAAAACTCACCCATGCGAATCAACGGATCGGCAATCGAATCCGAATTCGGACTGAGACTACTAGCAGCCTCCTGCTGCGACGCCTTACGAGCTTGCCAGCGCTCGCTATCCCGCGCCGCCTCGCGCTGGAGCACGGCCATTTCAGCTGTAATCCGCGGATCAAGCAGAGAATTCATCGCCCCAAACCTGGTAAAAACACCGATAAAACGTCATTTATAGTGGCCACTGCAATCCCTCCTAAGTGATTAACAAACTAAATTCAGTAATAACTAGCAAGTGCATAACAATTCCAATCGACTTACCGCTAGGCCAAGCGGTTGTCAGGATTTTTTACAGTTC
>JAESTY010000107.1 GCA_016763355.1 Immundisolibacteraceae bacterium | reverse complement strand
TTTTCACCATTTCCATGGTGAAGCGATGGCCATGGCTGAACGTGCCCCGGTAGCCTTAACCGGTTCACCGGCCGCAGCGCGATTAGCGGTTACCGAAGCCATTACTAATGTACTGGCTGCTGACGTGCAAAAGCTTGGCGACATCAAACTGTCGGCCAACTGGATGGCCGCCTGTGGCGACCCAACCGAAGACGCCAAGCTGTTTCAGGCGGTGCGCACGGTCGGCATGGAGTTTTGTCCAGCGCTCGGCATTAGCATTCCAGTTGGTAAAGATTCCCTGTCGATGGGTAGCCGCTGGCAGCAGGATGGTGAGCAAAGAAGTGTAGTTTCACCGGTCTCTCTGGTGATCAGCGCTTTTACTCCCGTTAATGATGTCAGGCGCACCCTGACACCAGAACTCAATACTGAGATCCCAGCCTCGCTGTTATTAGTTGATTTGAGCAACGGCCAAAATCGACTCGGCGGTTCTGCACTGGCCCAGGTGTTTAGCCAGTCCGGTGGCCAATCGGCCGACTGCGATGATCCAGCGCTGCTAGCCAGTTTTGCAGGTTTTATTATCGAAGCTCGCCAACAACAGTTGTTATTGGCCTATCACGATCGTTCTGATGGCGGGCTGTTCACCACACTGGTGGAGATGGCATTTGCTGCTCGCTGTGGTCTGGATATAGACCTAAAAGCTCTGAACCGGGATAACAATACTCAGAGTCAGCTGGCGCTGCTGTTCGCTGAAGAGCCGGGTGCGGTGATTCAGGTAGCCGATGAAAAGCTCATCGAGCTTCAGCAGTTAGCGGATAAATGGGGTATGAGTGATTGGGTTACCGCACTCGGCACCGTCGACCAAACCAGTGAAATTACTATTCGCCGTGGGCCCGTACCGCTGCTACAACGTTCATTAATCGACCTGCATCAGCGCTGGTCGTCGACTAGCTATGAAATTCGCAAACTGCGCGACAATCCCAGTTTGGCGAAACAGGAATATCAACGACTTGCCGATCAGAATGATCCGGGGCTGACTCCCGAACTGACCTTTCCACTTGAATCTGCCAATGCCTATCTAGTTAAGCCAGGCTCGACTAAACCGCGTGTGGCGATCCTGCGTGAACAGGGAGTAAATGGTCATCGGGAAATGGCTGCTGCATTTGATGCGGCTGGGTTTACCGCGATTGATCTACATATGAGTGACATCATCTCGGGCCGAGTGGATCTGGAGTCTTTCCGTGGTTTGGTGGCTTGCGGTGGTTTCTCATTTGGCGATGTGCTGGGTGCGGGTCGTGGTTGGGCGAATACAATCCTGCACAACCCAACCGCGCGATCGACTTTCGAGCAATTTTTTCAGCGAGCCGATAGTTTTGCCCTCGGCGTTTGCAACGGTTGTCAGATGATGGCCCAGCTACGGGAGTTAATTCCTGGCGCTGAACATTGGCCCGATTTTTTGACCAACAACAGCGAACAGTTTGAAGCGCGGTTATCTCTGGTGCGGATAGAGCCGAGTCCTTCACTATTTTTAACCGGCATGGCTGGGTCATTATTACCAGTAGTGGTCTCCCACGGCGAAGGTCGGGTTGGGTTCGATGCCGATCAAGCCCAGCAGTCGGTTGATTCCGGCCAGGTCGCGCTTAGTTATGTCGATAATTATGGCCAGGCCACTGAAAACTATCCATCGAACCCGAATGGATCACCGGCAGGTATTACCGGACTAACCACCGAGGATGGTCGCTTTACCATCATGATGCCGCATCCAGAACGAGTCTATCGGGGCACCCAGCTGTCCTGGAAACCTCAGCAATGGGGTGACCAAAGTCCATGGATGACGATGTTTTTAAATGCCAGGCGCTGGTGTGATTGAAACTGGTTAACCGTCTGGCTCTGATAAGCTTGCGTTAATAACTTTTTAATAGCAGGTTAATCACAGGGGAGAGGGGACATGGACAGAGCAGGTTTTGTGGGCACCTGGGTGCTAGTCAGCTGGAGTGCGACTGATGCGGTTGGCCAGCAGGTCTTGCCCTATGGGGATGCACCCCATGGCTACATCATCTATACCGCCGACGGTTATATGTCCGCGCAGATTCAGGGCAACGGTGGTGAAGGGGTTACCGGCGAGGGCCTCTTTCTAGCTTATAGTGGCGAGTTTTTGCTGGACGGAGAAACCGCGATTCATCGGGTCAAATTTTCTAACTGGTTGCCTATTGTCGGCAGTGATCAACGCCGCGATGCTACCTTTAGTGGGGATCAACTGGTACTCAGCGCAACGGCGAAAGGCACTACCCATACTATTAGCTGGAAACGTGCCAAAGTGGTTGAAAATTCGTAACAGAATTGATCAGTTAGTTATCAAATATTTAAAAACTCTGGGAGGAGTGTCGGGTTGTTAACAAATTTAAATCAGGTCGTTGAAATGAGTTAGATCGTTTTAACGGTGTTGTGTAAGTAATCTCACGGGATAGGGATGATGGCTTATCAGGATATTCGTCAATAGGTCGCAAGTTTGGCCCGCACAGGGGAACTGCTGGAAATCGATGCTGAAGTCGATCCAATCGAAGAACTGGGGGCTATCTGTCGAAAAGTGCTCGATGAAAACGGCCCAGCTATCTTGTTCAACAATGTCCAGGGGTATGACTATCCGGTGATTGCCAACATGCTAGCGACCCCCGATCGGATAGCACAGGCATTCGAAGTGCCGGTCGAAAACCTCACAGAGGAGTACACCAAACGCACTAGCGGTGCCCAGCTAGAGCGCCAGCCGCTGGTGGATACCGCACCCTGTAAAGAGATCACCATCTACAAAGATGAACTCGATATTCGTCAGCTGATTCCACAGATACTTTCTAACCCGGAAGATGGCGGTGCCTACCTGAACTATGGCCTGGTAGTGATGAAAGACCCGGACACCGGGTTACGTAATCTGGGTATTTATCGTATGCAGATTCGCGATGGCAATCGTACCGGGCTCTGGTCGAGTCCAACTTCCCACGGTGGCACTATCCGGGTGAAGGGTGATATGGCCAACAAGAAGGCCGAGATTGCCGTCTGTATTGGTTGTGATCCATTACTGTATGTTGCCTCGCAGATACCTGGACTGGATTTAGGTGTTGATGAAATTGAACTAGCGGCTTCTATTCGCGGCGAACCCTACGACATGATCAGGTGCGACACGGTTGATCTTGAAGTGCCGGCCCATGCGCAGATGGTGTTGGAAGGTTACATTCTGCCTAATGAGAAAGAAGAAGAAGGACCCTACGGCGAATATCCCGGTTATTACGGTCCGGTAGGGCAACAGCCGGTGATCGAGTTCCATCATGCCACCCGCCGAAAAAACCCACTTTACGCTTACACTTATCTGGGATTACCACCCACCGAAACCCACGCCATGGGGCAGATGATGGGGGAAGCTGGCTACCTGCAGAAACTTCGTATGTCGGTTGCGCCAACAGTCAAGGATGTTTACTGTCCACTGGATATGCACACTATTATCGTCTCGCTGAAAAAAACCTACGAACAGCAGGCCAAACACGTCATATATGACCTCTAGGCGACCCGCAGTGGTAAAACCGTGATTGTAGTTGATGATGATATTGACCCGCGTAATTCAGAACTGGTTTACTGGGCGATCTCACAGCGTTGTCATGCCTCCCGAGATGTGATGGTGGTTGATGGCATGTGTACTATTGGGCCATCTGCGCAGAAATATCCCGGCAATGGTGATATCGCTAATAAGATGGGTATTGATGCCACCGCGCCGCTGTCTGGTTATCCGGCCATGTCGCGGCCTCGACCTGAAATGATGGATCGGGTTGTAAAACGCTGGGATGAGTTAACCCGGCCCAAAGCTGATAAGTTAAGAACAGCTAAACGATAGGAAAATGTCAGTTCGTTTTTGTTTGACTTAAAGACCGACCTGGCGGTACGCATGCCTAGTAGAATATTGGCAACAAGGAGATCGAGATGTTAACCCCAACCAAAAACTACATAGATTATGAAGCGCTGATTCAGGAAGACCCTGAGTACGGTTTCCGCATCAATCATCACTTGTACAAAGATGAAGAGATTTTCCAGCAGGAGATGGAACGCATCTTTTATAAGGGTTGGGTTTACATCGGTCACGAGACCGAAATTCCGAATACTAATGATTTTGTCGTGCGGGTAATGGGCCAACGGCCAGTGATTTTAAGCCGCGGCGAGGATGACAAAATTAGGGTATTTGAAAACAAATGCCGTCATCGGGGTAACACCGTTTGTCAGGAGCAGCGCGGCAACAGTAAGTTTTTTCGTTGTGCTTATCACGGCTGGATGTACTCTAACCAAGGTGAGTTAATCGACATCACCCATGCCAGTATCTATGGTGATCGGTTGCCAACCGAAGATATGAATCTGCTTGAGGCACCTCGGCTAGGTTTCCACCGTGGTTTTATTTTTGCCAGCTTAGCGGCAGAAGGGCAGCCGTTTATGGAGTATTTGGGGCGGGCTGCTGATTATATCGACCGCTATTGTGACCTGGCGCCAGAGCGCGAAATCTTTCTAACCGCTGGCAGACATGGCATTACCTATGATGGCAACTGGAAAATGCAGTTAGAAAACCTGACAGATGCCTATCATGCCGAATATACCCACGCGACTGCACTGGCCGCGTTTGCTGCGAACTCTTCCAGCGAAGGCGACGCCGAGTTTACTGACCGTGGTGACCTTGAAGACCCACTATCGACTCAGCGTGATTTAGGTGGAGGCCATGCGGTACTTGATAGTTTCGCCATCAACCGTAGTCAGGGAGATAAGTTGCGGTTCACCGGTTCAACCGGGACCTTATCGGAAGAAATAGTCGGCAAAATAGCCGAGCGTGAAGGCTCTCGCGAGAAAGCGGTTTGGTTGACTCATGGCGGTGGTTCCCATATCACCGTGTTTCCTAATCTGATGATCCTTTGGGATGCGGTGCGTACGATTCAGCCGGTGAGCCTCTATAAATCAACAATCTATTATCATCCTGCGCAGCTCAAAGGCGCGTCTCAAGAGATCAATACGGCCCGTATCATGTCCCACCAAACCGGTTTTGGTCCCGCTGGTTTTCTAGCACCAGACGACATGGAAATGTTCGAACGCACCCAACTCGGTACGGTTAGCGACACAGATCCCTGGGTCTATCTCAACCGTGGTCTTTCAGATCAGTACGTCAGTAAAGATGATTTCGGTGTTGACACATCACCTCCCAATATCTGGGTGAAACCACCCAACGGGGTATTTGGCGGCATTACAAACAGATTATGTCGAATAACGCTGAATAGATTACCGACTTAGAGTGCTCTTTCAGGGGCCGAGGATAGCTAGGGAAAATGGAAATACCAAAAGACGAAATAGAAGCGTTTTTGTATCGTGAAGCGCGTTTCATGGATCAGCACAAATTTGTAGAGTGGGAAGCAATGTGGAGCGACAGGGGCGTCTACTGGCTGCCATGTGCTCACGACAGTGACCCGATGACCGATGTTTCTATTCTCTATGCCGACCGTGCCGGCATTACCATTCGTCTGGGGCGGATGAAATCGCGAAATATGTACGCCCAGGATCCGCGTTCGGTGGTCAGTCGGATTGTCGGTAATATTGAAATCGTTCCGGCTGAGCAGGGTGAAGGGGTAGTTGTTTATTCAACCTTCAACATCACCGAGTTCAAACGTCGTGCCCATGTCACCAAACAGATCACCTGGGCCGGACATAGCGAGCACCACCTAAGTCAGGTTGATGGTCAGTGGCTGATGGATTACAAAAAAGCCACCTTGGTCAACAGCGACGGTGAATTACCCGCACTGGGTTTCCTGGTGTAATTCAAGAATATGCAGCGCTGAAGACCTTCAGGTTTTTTAGCGCTGCTGTTTTTGCTTTCTAGCTACAATTTTCGGCTATCAATACGGCCTGTTCCAGTAGTTCTATTTTGGTGTAGAAATGGGCAGAGAAACGCACCCCGCCGCCGCGGTTCGCGCAGATAACCTGTTGATCCATTAGCTGTTTATATAAATTGGCAGAGTCCACCGAGCGATGGGAAAAAGTCACAATTCCAGACCGCCGACTGGGATTCGAATCACTTAACAATTCAAGCTTGCTGGAACCTTCTATGCGTTCCATTAGCACCTGACTACGTGCTAGCACGGCGGCGCTAACCTGTTCGATACCCACTTCTTCAATCAGCGACAGGCTGGCATCAAGTACATGGGAGCCGAGCATGTTGGGGCTGCCGCACTCGAAACGCTTAGCGGTTTTAGCTGGATGCCAGCTAGTTGCATCGAAATTGCTGGATTGTTCGGTCATATGCCAGCCGTACTGGTAGAGCTTGAGTCGATCACGAATTTGGGGATTAACCCAGAACAGCGCCATACCTTCGGCACCGAGCATCCATTTGTGACCATCGGCCATCACAAAATCGGCATGACATTCGTTTAGATCAAAAGGCAAGGCACCCAGGCTCTGAATTGCATCGACACAGAATAGTATGTCACGGTTTTTACAGGCCTCGCCGAGCCGCACCAGGTCGGTTTTCAGGCCACGGGCATACTGAACCGAGCTAACACTTAGCAACCGGGTATTACGATCCATCAGCTCAATAAAACCCTGCTCAGGGTCGTCGGTCTTATCCAGATCCAGATAGCGAACCTCAACGCCGAGTTCGGCCAGTGATTCCCAGGGAATACGATTGGAGGGAAACTCCTGCTGGCAGAGAATTAGATTATCACCAGCTTTCCAGTCCAGTCCCCAGGCGACTACCGAAAGTGCTTCCGACGTGCTTTTTTGTAGCGCGATATCGTCACTGCTGGCTGCGCCGATTAGATTGGCCAGTCGCTGGCGTAACCGGGTCTCCACACTCACCCAACTTGGATAATCGGCCGCACCGCGGGCTACATTTTGCCGGCCAAAGTCCGCCAGCGCCAGGCGGCTGCGTTGCGGCCAGGGAGCCACCGCCGCGTGGTTAAGGTAAATAAGCTGTTCGGACTGAGGGAATTCCTGGGCGATAGCGTCTATATTCAAGGTTTGGA
>JAESTY010000106.1 GCA_016763355.1 Immundisolibacteraceae bacterium | reverse complement strand
GGAGTTTGAAATAGGGTAATGCTGAGAGGTAGCTGATTTTTAAATCGCTGTCTAAAATCTGTTGCCAATTTTGTACTTGAAGATTCTTTTTCAGGGTGTAAGCAGCCCAGGTGAAGTAGAAGGTCGGTTCCTGGACCCTTAGAAGATTTGGCATCTGTTCCTGATATCGCGCGACCCGGATTAGTTCTCCGTCGACCTGGTTTGTTCGGGCTATTCGGTTGCAGAGAGTTGGTTCGCATCGTCGAATACTGAGAGTGTAGCCAAGGTCGGATAGTGCTCGACGGTAGATCGTTTCTGCCCAACGCAGGTGAGGGGTTGAATCCGGGGAGTGTGAGGCTAAAACCAGCTGTTTTGACTGTGTAGTTTGGTCGCTAACCGCGGGCTGAGGCACAACCAATAGTGCGGCTAACAGGGCTAGCAAGAAACCTTTAAAAACTGCCGGATTCTGAATGTTATTCATAGGAATTGCAGCAAACCGTTTAGATTGAAAATCATTCATGGTTAAGGTGGCGACATTATTATTTACCGGGAGCTGCTGACTTTAATCATTGTTTTTGAGGGTTTTCTAACAGAATTTGTTGATAGATCTGGTCTATTTCACCTGCGACTTTTGCTACTGACCCTGGGGTTGCAAGTACGATGTGCTTTTCTGGCTGCTTTGTTGGCGAAGCGAAACCGGGCGCAACAAAAAAAGTGATCAAGATGACAATTAAACGTCTGCATAAAGTATTTATCGTTGATCTCTTATTTGGTTGAAGAGGCAATAGGTCAGGATCGGTATCGCTGATAAGACGGCTTGAATAATTTGCAGTCATGCTGTTTTTGGTAAGTTTGTCATCGGCGGGTGATTTGGTGAATATTTGCATTATTTTTTATTCACCGAATGGCTTTTTTCTGGAATTTTTAGTGAGCTTGGTTGACGGAATAGATCGAAAACCCCGTCTATTTTCATCTGTTCTAGCTTCAGTGAAAGGGCAGTGGCAAGATCGCTATGTTTTTTATTTAAATAGGTGTAAAGCGGTATTTTTCCGACGACTCCTGCATGGTGGATATGGCGGTTTTCAGACAGTGTTAATAACTTGTTTACGAGTGATTCCGCACCAATGTAGATGTTTATTTCTTCAGTTCTTAATTTCTCTAGCCCTTCTTGCCAATGGCGCAGTTTGATTAACTGGCTGCTGGCTACACGCTGGTTCAGGTTTTCGGCAACATAAGGAATGCCCGCCATATAGCCAATTGTTAGTCCGCTATTTGCGACCTGTTGCCAGTTCTGCAGTTTTAATTCTTTAACGGTAGTAAATGCCGCCCAGGCCATAGTGATGGGTGAGGCCTCGACACGGACCATGTTCGGCACCAGCTTTCCATAAGAGCGATACCTCATGAGCTCGCCATCCACTTGATCGTGATTAGCTAAAAGCGTGCATCGCATTGGCTCACAGCGGCGTAGTTTCAGAGAGTAATTCAGTGGTTCAAGGGCGTGTCGGTAGATCTCGAGAATCGACCTCTCCATTAGACTACTGGTTGGTACTGGAGTGGCTAACAGCAGTGTTCTGCGGGCGTCATTGTCCGCGCTGCTAGCTGTGGTGGCGAACATTAATATCCCGCAAACAAGGATGTGACGGACTGGAGCTAATTGTTTGAGTTTTATTGAACTGGCCCTTAAATTATCTAAATAGCTAAGGGTATCGGCAGATGGTAGGGTGATATTAATGTTTGCCTCACCTTTGTTGAATGTGTGTGTCTTCGTTTAAGGAATTTCATGCATGGTGGTTTGAGGCACGAGAGTGATGGCTTGAACTGGAAATGGATCAACAAGGAGCGGGATATAGATGTTATCGGCAGCAAATAATGAATTAATAACCCGGGTGGGACCGGGCACAGCAATGGGTGAACTGTTTCGGCGTTACTGGTTACCGGCGCTGGTCGGTTCCGAACTAGTTACGGATGGCTCGGCAGTGCGATTGCGTATTTTGTGCGAAAACCTGCTGGCGTTTCGTAACAGCGATGGCGTAGTTGGTATTATCGAACCCTACTGCGCCCATAAATTGGCGCCGCTCTATTTTGGTCGCAACGAGGAGTGTGGTCTACGTTGCACCTATCACGGCTGGAAATTCGACGTTAATGGTCGTTGTGTGGATATGCCCAACGAACCTGCCAGTAGTACCTATAAAGAAGAGATTCAGCTTAAGTCCTATCCCACTCAGGAGTGGGGCGGCATGATCTGGATCTATATGGGCCCCAATGAAGATGGCCGCAAATTGCCCCAATTACCACAACTGGAGTGGGCGCGGGTTAATGACGATCAGCGCCATCTGAGTCGCTGGATACAGCGCAGTAACTGGTGTCAGGGGGTCGAAGGCGAGTTTGATAATTCTCATGTGTCATTTCTGCACAGCTGGCAGGATATGAGCCATTTCCCCAACTATTTAAAAGAGGTGATCGAGGCGGCCCAGTTCGATGGTGCACCCCAAATAGAGGTCCAGGAGACTGACTACGGTTTTATCACCGGGTCGCGCCGGCGTAGTGCAGATCCGGATCAAAATCACTGGATGATGGCGCAGTGGATGATGCCGACCTACAGCCTGGTGGGTAATCCGGGTTGGCCCCAGGGGGGCCGAGTCTGGGTGCCGATTGATGATTACCACACCACCACTTTTGCGTTTGCTTATCATGGTGAGCGCGCGTTGAATGAGTCAGAAATTACCAGTATCGAAAGCGGCGTGGCTTTTCCGCCTCGGCTTAAACAGGGCACTTTTGCGCTTCCTGATGGATATATCCTCGACACCTTTTTGCCAGATGCAAACCGTGAGAACAATTACCTGCGCGATGCCGATATTCAGGAAAGAGTGAATTTCACCGGTATTTACGGCGCCAACGAACAGGACCGCAGCGTGCAGGAGAATATGCCCAGCGTTGAGGGGACTCAGGTCGGGGCCTTGGTTGATCGCACCCGCGAACATCTGGTAGCCACCGACTTGCCTGGTGTGACCTTACGACGACGGATGATTCAGGCAGCGAAGAAACTCCAGCAGGGTGAAGAGCCCACTTTGCCGCATCAGGGCGATCTTTATCATGTGCGCTCGCCGGGTCAGCGG
>JAESTY010000105.1 GCA_016763355.1 Immundisolibacteraceae bacterium | reverse complement strand
GTCAAACATCAGAAACACCTATAAATTTACCTTTTAGGTTGTTGATTAGGCAGAGCTTTTTGGTATGATCTCTGCCACTTAGATCCACAAATAAACATTCATCGAGGTCCAAACTGGACACTCGTGAGGGGCCTGGGGTTGAAAAAGCCTTTAAAAATTTGGATAAAAAGTTGCATGGATAAATGCACGGTGGCACGCCATCAACCGTCTTCAATAGCAGCCCAAACAATCATGGGACTAGTTTGATGTCCAAGATCATCGTTTCTTTTAAAGGTGCCACTATCGCTGAGTACGAATTACGTGCCGGTGAAATGAGTATTGGCCGTAAAAGCACCGCAGATATTCAAATCGATAGCCTTGCCGTCAGTGGTCGCCATGCCCGAATCGTAACTCAGGGTGATACGTCAACATTAGAAGATTTGGGTAGTACTAACGGCACATTTATTAACGACAATAAAGTATCGAGCCACCAATTTCAAAGCGGCGATGCTGCACAAATTGGCAAACACACCATCACTTTTGTGGCAGGCAGTGCACCCCTAGTAGCCGAAGACGATGACGATGATGACGAATTTGAAAAAACCGTTGTGCTTGGTGTCAATGCTATGCCAGCCATGCCAGCTGTGCCGAAACCTGTTGCTCCCGCTCCTTCAGTGGCGCCAGCCCCTTCAGCAGCTGCGCCTACGATTGGAGGCCTACAAATTTTAAACGGGCCTCGCACTGGGCTGGTCTTTAAGCCTGCAAAATCATTAACCAATGTTGGTCAAAAGGGCCATTGTGCCGCTGTCATCAGCCGCCGAGGTGGTGGATATCATCTGGCCCATGTCGACGGCCCTAATCCACCGTCAGTCAACGGCGAAAAATTAGGTAAGCAGGCGAGAACGCTGGGCGATGGCGACATCGTCGAAATTGGAACCATCAAGATGCAGTTCCAGGCTACAGCCGAAGGTTAAGACTTAACCCTTATCCTGAATTTACGGCCAGGCTATCAAAAACATCCTTCAAATCAGCGACATTTTCGACAGTTATTACGTTGATTCCTTCGATAGCATTTGGTTTTGGGCGATTTAGCGGACTAATAACCGCCGTTGAAAATCCAAGTTTATTCGCCTCTTTGAGTCTTTCCTGACCATTAGCCACAGGCCGGATTTCTCCTGACAGACCTATCTCTCCAAAAACAACCACGCCACTTTTTAGCGGCCGATTACGAAAGCTAGAAAGCACCGAAAACAGTACCGCCAGATCACTGGCCGTTTCCGTCACAGCCAGTCCACCGACAATATTCATATAGATATCCTGATCCTGCATCTGCACCTGCAAATGTCGCTGCATCACCGCCAACAACATCGATAGCCTCTGGGTATCAAGTCCGATGCAGATTCTTCGTGGGTTACCCAGGTGGCTATGCTCGACCAATGCCTGAACCTCAACCAACAACGGCCTGGTGCCCTCCATACAGGCCATTACGGTACTACCAGCGACCGGGGTTCCATGACGCGACAAAAATATAGCTGACGGATTTTTTACCGGCAGCAGGCCACGTTCGGCCATCGCAAACAAGCCAAGTTCATTGACCGCCCCAAATCGATTTTTTACCGCTCTTAACATCCGGTAAGGGCTTGATTCCTGGCCCTCAAAATAGAGCACTGTATCGACCATGTGTTCCAGCAGCCTGGGCCCGGCTAGACCGCCATCTTTAGTCACATGGCCTATCAGGAACACGGTGACGTCTTCCTGCTTAGCAAAGCGCACCAAACGAGCTGTACACTCACGTACCTGGCTGACTGCCCCAGGTGCGCTAGCTACCCGCTCAGTTGCGATTGTCTGAATAGAGTCTACTACCAGAGATTTGACCTTTGACTGGGCCGAAACCTCTATGATTTCTTCGAGGTCTGAGCTAATCAATACCGATAAATCAGCAGCACCGATACCCAGTCGCTGCCCTCGCAACGCTATCTGACGGGCCGATTCTTCGCCACTGGTGTATAGAGCAGGTGCCTGCGATGCCAGGAAGCCCATTACCTGCAACAATAAAGTCGATTTACCGATTCCGGGGTCGCCGCCGATCAGCACAACACTACCTTCGACCAAACCACCGCCCAGCACCCTGTCTAGCTCGTCAGAACCACTGCTACTTCGGATAACCTGGTCAACACCAATATCGGCTAATAAAACAGCACTTTGACGTTGGCCACTCCACCCCCCTGCTGACTTACTAATCGATGGCGAGAGTTCGTCAAAACTATTCCAGGCATCACAAGCCATGCACTGGCCGGCCCACTGGCTGGTGCCCTGACCACATTCGCGGCAGACGTATTCACGCTTCTGTTTGGCCATAATGACCCAAATTTAATGGAAGAAGTATTAATCCAAACCAGGTTTATTCGGGCACAAACTCTCCAGCGCCATAGTCACTGAATGCCAGGTCCTCAAAACGTGTATAGGCGCCAACAAAGGCCAGCCTTAACGTGCCAATGGGCCCGTTTCGCTGCTTAGCAATAATAATTTCAGCAATACCCTTAGCATCGGAATCATCGTTATAGACCTCATCTCGGTAGATAAACAGGATCACATCGGCATCCTGTTCGATGGCGCCGGACTCACGTAAATCCGACATTTTCGGACGTTTATCCGGGCGTTGCTCTAAGGATCGGTTTAACTGGGATAGCGCCACTACCGGCACCTCTAGCTCTTTCGCCAGGGCCTTAAGGGTTCGCGATATCTCTGATATTTCATTGGTTCGGTTTTCGTTCGAACCAGGAACCTGCATCAACTGCAGGTAATCCACAAGAATCAGCCCCAGCCCATGTTTACGCTTTAAACGCCGAGCCCTTGCCCGTAATTCCATCGGGCTCAACGCTGGGGTGTCGTCTATATATATTGGCGCCTCACTCAATAAAGTCACAGCCGAAGTGATTCTAGGCCAATCATCCTCAGCCAGGTCGCCGGTGCGAAGCCGCTTGGTATCGACACGACCAAGCGAGGCCAGTAATCGATTAGCTAACTGATTGGCTGGCATCTCCATGCTAAAGATAGCCACAGGAACCCGTTCGCGTATCGCGACATTCTCGGCAAGGTTCATCACCAGGGAGGTTTTACCCATTGAGGGTCGCGCGGCAATAATAATTAAGTCAGATTTCTGTAGCCCCGCAGTCTTTTCGTCGAGGTCGGCAAACCCAGTGGATAGTCCCGACAGAGACCCATCAGAATTAAACAACTCGTCAAGCTGGCTGATAACGTCCGGTAAAACTTGCTCAATAGAGACGAAGCCTTTCTTACCCTTTGCACCTCGCTCTGCGATATCGAATATTTCTTTTTCCGCAGAATCCAATAATTCAGCGACTGTGCGGCCATCAGGATTAAATCCTGATTCGGCAATTCGGGAACCGACTCGGGTCAGCTGACGCGTAATCGATCGTTCACGAATGATGTCAGCATAAGCAGCAATATTAGCCGAACTGGGTGTCCCCTGCGCCAACTCTCCCAAATAAGCTAACCCTCCCACCTCATCGACCTTACCAATAGCCTGCAGAGCTTCTGACAGAGTTATCACATCACATGGCTCTGACCTATCATGAAGTTTACGAATGGCAGCGAAGATGATCTGATGGCTCTGTCGATAAAAATCATCTTCTCCAACCCGGTCGGCAACAAGTTCCCAAGCCTCACTGTCCAACATTAACCCGCCCAGCACAGATTGCTCGGCATCGATTGAATGTGGCGGGATTTTTAACTGTTCAACTTCCATCTAGATCAACTTTTTTCATTGAAGAATTTCACCACTGACCCGGGTCTGGACAGCGCACTATTTCTTATCTAAAAGATTAACGGCAAACCTAATTCAGCTCAAGATAGGCGATGATCTTCGCACGAATAATCGCTCACCAATGTGGTCGGACAAAAAAAAGGCTGGCCTCTCGGCCAGCCAATTTATAAGGGTATGCAAACACTCGCGTTTTTAATCAGTAACCGCAATTAACAGCCTACAAAGTGAAACCATTATTCAGGCACTACTTCCACCGTAATTTTCGATACCACATCCGCATGCAGGTGAATTTCAGCAACATACTCGCCGACTTCACGAATCTGGCCTTCTGGCAGCACCAGGTCATGCTTATCGACTTCAAGGTCTACCTTGGCGAGTGCAGCTACGATCTCGCGCACCGTAACAGAACCGAATAGTTTGCCGCCATCACCCGCTTTACAACTAATTTTAACGACCAGGTCCTGAAAAGACTCGGCCTTGGTTTCGGCTTCGCTTTTAGCCTCATTCGCGACTTTCTCTAATTCAGCGCGACGAGCTTCAAATTCAGCAATGCTTTTTTTGGTCGCAAATACGGCTTTGCCCTGTGGCAATAAATAATTACGGCCATAACCACCCTTAACAGGAACCTTATCGCCAACATCACCTAAATTGCGAACCCGTTCTAACAAAATTACTTCCATCGTCTCAATTCTCCACTTAATCTTTTACAACTCAATTCAAATACAGCCTAAGCACTGCTATCCGGTAAGCCCCAGGTACGCACATTAAACAGGGTATCAACCAAACCTAACACCATTAAAACCAGCGCCATCTGCAATCCAAAAAGCACTAGCACACTATAAAAAATCCAGCTCACCAGCTTGCCTGTTTTCCTGGCCTGGAATTGCCACTGCACGCAGGCCAACCCTTGCCAGGATATACCGAGGCCAATCAAACCAGCGATTTCCCAGGCTGGCACTGCCTCACTATTCAAACCAGCAGCGACCGCAATTAGCAAAGCCAACGCTGGCAAAAAACCTAACCTTAATGCCGCGAATTCTTTTCTAAAAGCGCCACTATTATCTAGTATTGAGTGCCAATACCGGCCAATTACCAATGCACACATCCATAACAAACTAAATGATGCGCTCAACCAGCCCCAAAAATAGCGCTGCAGCCAGTCAAATATGGCCTGGAATCTAACTATCGCCAACTCACTTTGAGCGCTGTCAGATACCTGGTCAACCATCAACTTACGATATTCAGCAATCAATGGTTCTGGGTCAAAACCACTGGAATGGCCAGATACTGCTAGCAGCAGACTCAGCACAATAACTAACTGAACTCCGCGGCCCAAACCCCCGCTACGCACCCCCCAGGCGGCCAGCATAACTGGTGCCCAGAAAACCACGAATAACATCACCGCGAACAGACCACCTACACCAGCAGCAAATCCTGCGGCTATCAGCATGCCTACCGCGATAGCTACCACCCGGACTAAACTACTCGGTGGTTGGCGCAGAGTTGTCAGTGCCATCAAACCACCGCTACACAATAATAATAGCGGTGCTACTAGCGCTAAGGAAGCGCTCATCGCAACGATGGTCGCTATCGCTAGCAACGCGGCCCAACTACCCGACTGCCACGGCCCAGCCGCAACAAAAGTTAACCAGCGACTCAATTACTCTGCCTGACCAACAGCCCTTTGGACATTACCCTTTAAATCAGGAATGGGCGTCAGAATATGGCAGCAAAGCCAAAAAACGAGCTCGCTTAACAG
>JAESTY010000104.1 GCA_016763355.1 Immundisolibacteraceae bacterium | reverse complement strand
TTTATGGTGAATGGCTCAATTGCAGCCATGCTTGCGCTTTATGGCTCGCTTGAAATGTGGACGCTTTATAACGGTTTTATTGCCTATCTGCTGATCGGTATTCTGTTCGGCGGTGAGTTTCTGGTTCGCCAATACATAAAACGACGTCAGCTCTGATTTTAAGATGTTTATTCCGTTGGCTCAGTTACTGTCTACCGGCAGGCCGGATAATCATCCGTTAGCGATTAGCGCCGGCGAGCCACGCACTTTTGGTCAATTCCGTGATGATGTTGCCCATAACCTGGGGCTGTTGCGTGTAAAGGTTTCAGACGGTTCGGCAGAGTCTAATCAGGTTCTGCTATTTGCGGAAGATAGCTACTGGTTTGGCGTTGGCCTGTTAGCCATTCTTCATGCTGGTTACGAGGTCGTGTTACCTGAAAATGGTCAACCGGGGACTCTGGCAAGACATCGTCAGAATTGTCTGTTATTGCTCACCGACTGTGTTCTAGAGGGTGGCAATAACGATATGGCGATCAGCGGTGGCAGCACTGCTACAGACGTTGAATTTGAACCTTTAAAGGCAGATAGCTGCTGGGTTAATTTGTTTACTTCAGGCTCTAGCGGTGCGCCGAAGCGAATTGTAAAAAGCCTGTTGGTGCTGGATCGTGAAGCTGAACTACTCGAGGGTTTTTGGGGTGGACCGTTAGATAATGTGCTGGTGCTATCGATGGTTAGCCATCAGCATCTGTACGGTTTAACTTTCAAAATATGCTGGTCGCTGTGTGCTGGTCGACCATTTCTGGCGGAGTTTTTTGGTTATTGGGAGCCGCTGGTGGCCCGGCTGCAGGAGCTGTCGCCGCAGCCGACCTGCCTGATATCGAGTCCGGCCCATTTAACCCGTTACCCGCCTTTGTCTCCCTTGACTCAGTTACAACAACCGCGACGAGTGTTCTCAGCTGGCGCTGCGCTCTCTGTGGCCGGTGTCGAGGCGACTATGAATATACTGGGCAAGGTCACCACCGAAGTTTACGGCAGCACGGAAACCGGGGTTGTCGCCTGGCGTCAGCAGACTCAGGGCGATCTGGCATGGAAGTTTTTTGATCAGATAAAAGGCCGAGTAAATGATGAGGCGGTGCTCACGGTTTTATCACCCCTGGTTGACGAAACGGGCTGGCTGGAGATCGGTGATCGGGTTGAAATTCTCGAAGACGGTCGTTTTTTGCTCCATGGCCGGGCGGACAGAGTGGTTAAAGTCGAGGGCAAACGAGTCTCATTAACCGCAATAGAGCAATTTTTAATGGGTCTGGAGTTGATTGAGGATGCTAGCGCACTGGTGTTAACCGATAGCCGTCGATCATTGGCCGCAGTGGTGACATTGACCAGAGTAGGGGACGCGCAGCGCCAAACCCATGGCGATTTCCGTTTTTCACGTCAACTGCGTAATTTGATGCGCGGCGAGTTTGATCAGGCCGAGCTGCCCCGGCGTTGGCGTTTTGTGAAGCAGATCCCAGTGAACCCACAGGGCAAACGAACTCAGAGCCTGGTCGAAGTGTTATTTGATGAGTAGCAGGGACAAAGCAGTGATTGCAGGCAGTTATGTCCTAATCCGGAAGAGCCAATGAGCGGGTGGCAACAGAGCCAGACTCTGCCGGTGGTGATTGGTCAGAAGCAGGATGGCAATCAACTGATCCTTGAACTGGAGATTCCAGCGACGTTGTTTCAGTTTCGAGGCCATTTTGACTCTTTTCCGGTGCTACCCGGCGTCGCTCAACTGGATTGGGTAGCGTTCTACATCAGGGAAAAATTGGGCATTGATTTGACCATTAGCGAAGTTACCCAGCTGAAGTTCCGAGCCCTGATCCAGCCGGATACCCGACTCACCCTGACCCTGATTGATCAGCCGGAAAAGAATCGGGTGAGTTTTGAATACCGGCACCAGCAGGTGGTGTTTTCTTCTGGGTTCCTGAAATTGACACCACCGTGAATTTCCGCATTTGTGCGGTTATCCCTTGCTATAACCATCATCGAGTGATCGCTGATATTGTCGCGGTGTTAGGCCAGCAGGGGCTCACGGTGATTATCGTTGACGATGGCAGTGACGCGGAGACTGCGCAGGTACTCGACGGTTTGGCCGAATCCAACGTCGCTGTTTCCGTTGAGCACTTACCCGCTAACCTGGGCAAAGGGGGGGCTGTGGTTCATGGGTTACGGGTGGCCGCCGAACGGGGGTTTAGCCACGCTCTGCAAATCGATGCGGATGGTCAGCATGACTTAACCAATTTAGCCCAGCTACTCGAACTAGCGTCGAGTCATCCTGACGCGCTAATAAGCGGTCAACCGGTCTATGACACCAGTGTGCCCAGGTTGAGACAGTTGGCGCGTTGGTTAACCCATATCTGGGTCTGGATCGAAACCCTGTCGACCCATATTTCTGACAGCATGTGCGGGTTTCGGGTCTATCCATTGGCGACAACCCTGGCGGTGATTGATCAGGAGCGGCCCGGTCAACGGATGGATTTTGATCCGGAAATCATGGTGCGCCTCAGTTGGCGGGGGGTACCGATAATCATGACGCCGGTCAGGGTGACCTACCCAGAACACAACACTTCTAATTTTGACCTGATTGCGGATAACTGGCGAATCACCCGCATGCATACGCGGTTGGTGCTGGCCCTTTTAACAAGGCTACGGTCGGTATGGAAAAATCGCCCGCAGCGGGGTGATCAGACAGTTTCTGTGGGTGACCGGTCGCCGAGACCATCTGAACACTGGGCGTCCCTGGATGAGCGCGGCATGGCTATCGGGCTGCAATTACTCGGCTTTTGTTATCGAGTGATGGGCCGGCGCTTCTGCGCTGCGGTGATGTTGCCGGTGGTGTTCTATTTTTTTGTTACCGGACGAGCCCAGCGTCAGGCGTCGGCGGATTACTGGCGTCGTATCGATCGCCAGAGTCCAGCGCAGATGGGCGCAGCAAACTCACTTACCGGCTGGCGTCGAGTGTTCAACCACTTTCGTCTGTTTGCCGAGATGGCGCTGGATAAAGTCGCCGCCTGGGTCGGTGACATCGGCCTTGATCAGCTGGTATTACCTGATGACGGTAGAGTGGATCAGGTGGCCGATAGCGGTCAGGGTATTCTGGTGATCGCCTCTCACCTGGGCAACATCGAGGTGAGCCGGGCGCTGGGTAAAAAAAAACACACCAACATGAAAATCACCGTGTTTGCCCATACCGTTCATGCGGCAAAATTTAACCAGTTGCTGGCCCGCTACAACCCTGACTCTGCGGTCGATACAGTGCAGGTCGAACAGATCGGGCCGGGCACTGCCATTGAGTTAGAGCAGCGCATTGAACAGGGGGAATGGGTGGTGCTCGCTGGAGACAGGGTGCCGGTTTCTGGACAGAACCGGGTTAGTGAACTTGAATTTCTGGGCGATCCGGCGCCGTTTTCTCACGGCCCGATTATTCTCGGGGCGCTGTTAAAATGTCCGGTCTATATGATGTTGTGTATCAAGCAGGGTGACCATTTTGAGCTGGTTTTTGAAAAGCTGGCAGACAAAGTAACCCTACCCCGTCAGGATCGTCAGTCGGCTATTGATGCTTATTTAACGGACTACGCCGGAATACTGGAAAAATATTGCCTGGCTTACCCCGAGCAGTGGTTTAACTTCTTTGATTTCTGGGGTGATCATTCTGGCTCAACTGGCCAGAAACCATCTCAACAGCGGCGAACCATCAACCCATGATATCGGCAACCATCAGCACCGAAATTCAGTTTTATCAGCTTGATCCCATGAAAGTGGTCTGGCATGGCAATTACGCCGAGTTTTTCGAGCAGGCCCGCAGTCGTTTGTTGACCAAACTCAAATATAACTATGCGGAAATGGAAGCGTCCGGTTATCTCTGGCCAGTGATAAAAATGGAGATTAAATACGTTAAGCCATTGGTTTTAGGACAGAAAATTAACGTCACTGCGACTCTGGTTGAATTTGAACAACGGATGAGAATTAAATACCTGATCGTCGATGCTGATAGCGGGCAGCGTCTGACCAAAGCGCAGACCATCATGGTTGCTGTAAATGCCGAAACCGGACAGATGTGCTTTAGCTCACCGCAAATTTTGCTTGATAAGGTGGCTGAATGGCCCGCTGGCTAGGTCTGTTTTGTGTTCTGTTTGGATGCGTTGTCGCTACCGCGGATGACAGCCAGCCAGCCGACGACCGGGTTGTGGCTGGCCAGTTTCAGCAGCTGCGTTATTTAACAGGGTTTGATCTGCCGATTGCTTCTTCTGGCAGCTTTCGGGTAGGAGCAGACCGGAGCCTGGTCTGGCATACCCTGCTGCCTTTTGAGAGCTATTTGGAAATATCCACTAGCGGTATTACTCAGCGAATAGGTCGCGAGCAGATCATCCAGGTGCCTGCCTCTCAACTGCCTGCAGTCGACCTGTTTGGTGATTTGTTGCGCATTAGTTTGTCCCGAGACTGGCCGCAGCTAGATCGGCAGTTTGGGATTCAGCCCCGCTTTAGTGGTCAGAACTGGTCGTTTGAAATTGATTCTGCAGAGCTGGCCAGCCGTTTTGGTCAGGCGCTACCGCTTGAGAAAATAGCCATGTCAGGGGGGCTGATGGTCGATAAGGTGATTCTGCGGCGGGCAGCGGGGGATGACGACCTAATTACTTTCGACTATTCGACCCCAGAGCCTGTCCAGCCAGGACAATCCGGCCAGTCCAGTCATTTCAGCGCATCGACGGGCAGACCGTCGGTTGTAGACCCACTGCCTTGAGTCGGTTCCTACCCCTGGGCTGGCTAAGCTGTGTGTTGATGGCGGCGCTGTTTGTGGTGGTGAGACTGATCAGTGGTTTTCCGCTCGAAGCCAATTTACTTGCCCTGTTACCGAGTGATTCTGGCCAGGTCTGGGTAGATGAGGCCAGTACGATTATTGCCAACAAAATTGGTAAACGAGTGGTGGTGGTGGTCGGGCATGCCGATTTTGATAGCGCCGCGCATGCTCTGGAGTCATTGTTATTTGAGTTAGAACAGCAGGGGCTAGTAGTTCGCCAACCTCAAACTTCAGCAGAGCAGTTACGACACTTTCATGCCAGCCTGTTTGGCGGTCGCAGTGGCCTGCTTTCAAGGTCAGACCGCCAGCTGATGCAGGCAGGACAATCTAAACAACTGGTGCAGCGGGCTCAGGCACAGCTGTTTTCACCGATGTTGATGAC
>JAESTY010000103.1 GCA_016763355.1 Immundisolibacteraceae bacterium | reverse complement strand
TGTATTTGTAAATAATACGGGTGGTGTGGCAAGTTATACATTCACAGTAGCGGGTTCAACAGATACTTTAAATTCAGCGTCAAATGGAGATACAGGCGGGAATATAACTCTAGCAGATTTAGATAATTTATTTTTTACACCGCCTCCTCATGCTGATGGCGATATAGTTTTAAATGTAACTCCAACAATTGGTGATGGAGGAGATACTAATACAGCAGATGCTCCAATTGCATTGACTATTCATGTAGAAGCAGTTGCAGATGCACCAATCATAAATTTAACTGATGTAGCTTCTGGTGATGTTAATGCCGGTATAAAAGTAAATGGTGCTGATATTGGTGATGGTACAACCCAAGCATTTAATGATGGTGAAACAATTGTCGTATTTGGTCAAGAAAGAATCAATGGTGCAAGTAACAGAATTCCTTTATCTATAAAGGGAATTACAGGAGAATCTGTAAGTTTAGCTGTATCTTCAAATCCAGCCTATAATACAGCCAAAGGTGGATCAGACTCTTCTGAAACAATAACTTATGTTTTAGACGGAGTGCCAACAGCAATTGGTGTGACAAATTCAGCAGGTGTTAGTGTTGGTACCTTATTGTCTGTTACTGGTGGTAAAGGAAAATGGTCATTAACTGATAGTGAAATAAGTACAGGAATATACTTTGAAACTCCAGAGGATTTTTCAGGAATAGTAACAGGTTTATCTTTAAAGGTTATTGTTACAGAAGATACAGGAGATTCAACTTCAAGAGATGTTGCTTTTAACTTAGAAGTAAATGCAGTTCTTGAAACTTCAGCCCCTATTAATAATATTAGTGGAATTGAAGATGCAACTGTTGGTGGAGGTGCTACGAAAGGTGATCTAATTGATCTTAGCTTTTCAGTATCAGACTCTAGTGGATCAGAAACAATCACTAGACTTCAGATTTTAACTTCTACATTTAAAGCAGGCGGAACAGCTGAGCATTTAGAACTATTTGTAAAATCTGGTGGAAACTGGGTTTTAGCAACAAATGGTAATGTGACAGATATTATTAAGGGTACTGGTGCTTCTGAATATTATGATTTAACTGCTTTTAAAGACACAGTTGCAGTTGGAGTAAAAGCTGCTAGTGGTTTAACTCATATACACAAAACAGATGGTTCATTGCAAATCTCTGATGTAACTGTTGATGTGACAGATAATGACTCTGCAACAGCAACTAAAACTCAAACATTTAATGATAGTATCGTAGTGAACTTAGATGGTCGAGCAGATGCAGCTACCTTTGGAGTAATCACACCAACAGCAGTAGATGCTGAGGGTGATACAATGAATTTTAACTTAACAGAAGGTGTTAACGTAACTTGGCCAGATAGTGATGGAAGTGAAGTTCATTTTTATATTTTAGAGGTGCCTGATACAACTTGGTCTTTTAATAAAGGTTCTAATAATGGAGATGGCACTTGGCATATAACTCCTGCTCAATTAGCAGGGCTTCAAATTCATGGACCAAATGGGTTTATAGATGCTGAAATTAAGGTTTCTGCTTATAGTGATGAAAATACTAGAGAAATTACAACGACTACATTGACGATTACTGATATTAATGCAGTTCCAGCCGGTGGAGGAGGTAGTAGTAAAGTTGCTGACCCTCCAAACCTTGCTTTTAACAGTGCATCTACTACAGAAGATACTGCAATAGCATTAAATTTGATTGTAAATGTTGGATCAACAGGTTTAAATGATTTAGATGGTGGAACAGAAGTTTTATCGTTTGTTATGAAAGACGTACCAATGGGTGCTGAAGTTACTGGTACTTTTACTAAATACATTGATAGAGCGGGTGCAACTTCTTATAGAATCCCTGTTACAGGTACTGTCGATGACGCTTTAGCAGCGGTTTCTATAACTCCAAAAGCAGACTTTTCAGGAGACTTTACTGTAAGTATTTATGCGATTTCTACAGAAACAGATAGTGGCGGAAACGGTACTAACGTGGTAGGAACAACAGGAAATGCAACGATTAGAGTAACTCCTATTGCAGATTTAAGTGCAATAAACAGTAGTGCTATGACAACTACAATTGTTGAAGATACAAAAACTCAAGTAAAGTTTGTAATGGGAGCCGGTGACGCTTTTAACGATGCAAATGATAGTGCTGAGACTACTAGCAATATAAGTATCAAAATTACAGAAGGGTCTTTTGTAGATTCAAGTGATAATTTATTGAGTACAACAGAGCTAGCAGTCACAATAGTTGGTGGAGTGGTAAAATTTGGTGGAAACGATGTGTATTATTTACCAGCGACTCACAAACATGGAAACTCTACTATTACAGTTGAGTATGATGTAGAAGATCAAACCACTTATGGAGATCCGTTAACATTAACAGATACAAAATTAAATCAAACAGCTGTGATAACGATTTCAACTACAGCAGATCCAGATGCGGCAAATGCGAGTTTAACTGTACAGAACGAAACAACCAATGAAGATACAGCTGTAAAATTAAATTTAACATCATCATTTCTAGATAATGATGGTTCAGAAAACCAACATTTAACAATTTCAGGAATGCCAGAAGGTTCAGTATTACAAAATGCAGCAGGTAATCTTGTAGGTAAAAATAATGGAGATGGTTCATGGTTGATAACAAATGGTGATTTAGCGGATTTATATTTTGCTCCACCACTTAATCAATCAGGAGATATTACTCTAAACCTGAATCAAAATGCCTTGGAAAGCTCCGATTCAACCTATACATTTGGAACAGGAACAAAAGCTTTTACTATTACTGTAAGCCCGATTGCTGATGGAGTAATTTTAACCCCAACAAATGTAACAGGAAACGAAGATGAATTTATTAAGACATTTTTAGAAGGGTTGTTAGTTGAGCAAGGAGAATATAATACTTCTCCAATAAATAATGCAGGTACTCCATTTGTTTCTGATGAGGTTTATAAGGTTCAATTTACAGGTGTAAAATCAACTATGGACTTTTTCTATAAAAGTGGTAATGACTATATAGAAATTGCTGATGAAGATGCAGCAGCAAGCTCTTATGTAATGTCTCAATTGACTCAAACTCAAT
>JAESTY010000102.1 GCA_016763355.1 Immundisolibacteraceae bacterium | reverse complement strand
CGAATGATGTCAGGGTCTTGCTGACGCAGTAGCTCGGCTAGTCGATTTCCAGGCAAGCCCGGTAAACCCAAGTCAATCATGGCGATATCCCATTGTCCGGGGACAAATACTTTGAGTAGACTTTCGGCGTCCTGAAATACGGTGATGCTAAAGCGCTCATGGAGCGCGCTAGTAATCACCGAGCCAATCGCTTCCTGGTCATCAACCACCAATACCCGCGCGCTACGCAGGTTGCTTTCGGTAATAGGGGCTGATTGCACCGGGCTTTCAGCAACTGGGAAAGTGACCGTAAAAGTGGCTCCATGACCGGGCTCGCTTCTGACCGAAACGGTGCCATCCCATTGCAGTACGGTGGTTAGTACGGTGGACAGCCCGAGGCCAGTGCCTAGTTTGTGTTTGGTGGTGAAAAACGGGTCGAATACTCGCCGCCGGGTGGTGGCATCCATGCCGATGCCGTCATCACGGATTTCAATGGTTATTTCTTCCGGGTTTTGATGAAAGGTACGAATCCAGATGTTGCCCCCGCCAGCCGTCGCATCGACTGCGTTTTGCAATAAATGCTTTAGCAGTTTGTTCAAACCACTGCCATTGGCACGGATATAACTAGCATCGCTACAAAGAGTGGTGTGGAATTCTAGCGGGCAGCCCTGGGTTTCAGCGGTTTGTTGCCAGAGCAGTTGCTGCGTTGTCAGCAGGGTTGAAATACTTTGGTTAATAGCAATCGTTTCTGGGGTCTGGTCGATCTGCTCCGTGACTGCCTCGGTGAGCTCCTTGATGACTTCGGTGAGCTGTTGGCCGTCGCTATGAACCACACTGGCCCAATTTAGAATTTCGGCATCTTTGGTTCGGCGTTGAATCAGCTGAGCAGCCCCTAATATGCCAAATAGCAGGTTGTTCATATTGTGGTTCAGCCCGCGGGCCATCTGCTTTAAGGTGTGATGGTGGTCTTTACCTTCATGGGCGCGGGCTTCGAGCAGACGATTGATCGGTCTCATCAATTCATTGAGGTCACGGTCTAAGCTGATGGTCTCAAGCGGTAGATGGGATGAATGGTTGATCGCCTGCTCGAGCAGATTGGAAAGTCGACTGATTTGCTGGCTGTAAAGCGCTTTCTGCCGCAGCTGAAGGATGAGCAGGACCAATAATACTAGTGTGATGGCCCCAAGCAGCAAAGTTAGTGGGGTTACCCAGAGCAGAAGTTGGCTTAGTCGTTCGAGCAGTTGCATAAAAGATACCGTTGGGTCTTTAAAACTTAAGGCGAAAACCCATATTCTTATTTTAGGTTTAGCCGATTTCAGGCTAACTCAGTGTTGTTAATTGGGCTGTTTTAGGACTGGCATCATTGCTAGATTAATCAACCTTATATTAGAAATCCCTAACAAAGAAGGAAAATTGTTACTGGGAAAGTTGGCTATGGTGTCATCGAGCTAACTTTTTGCCAGCTTGGCCTTGTCTGAAGTCGGGCCAGGTAATTAGTTATTTTGGCCGATAATTCCACACCACGTTCTGCAGCAGCACTCAGATGGGGCAGCATGACAATATCCGCTAACGAGAATGCGCCCAGCAAGTATGGCTGGTCAGCTAAACGGGTGGCGACAATTTCGGTATTTGCAGCAACGGTTTGGCGTAAAGTGGCTATCTGTTCAGGGTCCTGTTGTTCTGTAGGGGTGAACATCAGTTGCCCATTGAGTGCACTGACCGGCGGATTGTAAGTGCCAGGCTGCCAGACCAGCCATTGGTGCATTTCTGCCCGCAGTATCGGGTCTGTGGGTATTAACTCTGCGGCGGGGAATTTTTCAGCAATATAAATAAGGATCGCGGAGGACTCCCACAACAGTAGGTCCCCATCACCCAGTACTGGCACTTTACCGTTGGGGTTAATCTCCAGGTAGCTGGGTTGTTTCTGCTCACCCTGCATTAGATCAATCTGGTTGTACTGGTACTCGGCACCGACCTCTTCGAGGACAATGGTGGCTTTTCGGCTGTTGCCGGAAAACGGAAACGCATAGAGCTCTAACATGGCCAAGACTCCGGTTGATCGGGTTTTAATTCAGAGGTTCGTTAAGCCCGTTGCCCAGGTAAGGCACCGGTCATCTGGCCATCGCGCATGATGGCTTTGCCATTGACGATCACCTGCTCGATCCCGCGGGCTTTAGTGATCATTCGCTGACCGTTCTCCGGCAGATCATCAACCAGGTGTGGGCGTTTGTCTGAACCCACCGTGTTGGCATCAAACACCACCACATCTGCGCAGAGCCCGGTTTTTAACAGCCCCCGATCGCGGATGTCGAACAGCTCTGCCGGTTCGCTGGTGATGCGCTGAATGGCCCGCTCCAGGGTCATTACCTGGCGTTCGCGGACCCAGTAGCCGAGCAGGTAGGTTGGGTAGCCGGCTTCACCGAGCATATCGACATGGGCGCCGCCATCGGCCAAACCGATACGAACCCGCTCGTCACAGATTAACTGTTGAAGTCGATCATCATCAGAGTTGGCAACTGCGACGGTAAAACGGGTTCTGACTCCGTCCTGAATGGCGATATCGAGCAGGGTGTCGCAACCGTCGGTGCCGCGTTGGTCGGCTATCTGCTGCACGGTTTGGCCAATCAGATGCTGTAGGTCCGGGTGATAAACCTTTTGAATCTCGAATAGATTCCAGTCGCCAACCATCGCCGCGGGGCCAGCCATGTCTTTTTTAAATTGCTTCCGAAACCCAGGGTCAGAAAATATCTCTACCTGACGCTCAGCGGTTTGGTTAAAAACAGGTCCCCAGTCCGGCAAGGTCGCGAACATAAACGGGTTGTGTAGGTCTGCATCGGCCAGGAAAGGCCGAATCACGGTCTGCGCATGACAACCTCGCTCAGCTAAAGGG
The DNA here is from genome assembly GCA_016763355.1 of Immundisolibacteraceae bacterium. Classification (GTDB taxonomy): domain Bacteria; phylum Pseudomonadota; class Gammaproteobacteria; order Immundisolibacterales; family Immundisolibacteraceae; genus QNFC01. The sequence continues at coordinate 6,898 of JAESTY010000102.1, read as the reverse complement.
GCTGCTTTATTCAGAGATTGTCGCGCTGCATCTGGGGCACCATTGAGATCGAGCAGGGTAAGCCAGCTGACATGTCGACCGCTCTGATCCAGCAGCATTTCCAGTAGTTGATATTCATCGTCCGCCAGGTGGGCCAGTTTTTTGGTCACCGCAATCTCAATCGCGCCACGGGGTGTGTTTTTAAGCACACTGGCGTAGCGATGAAACTCTTCGGTGCTGGTGAGTCGGCTGGCCAGTGGCTTGCCATGATGGCCGATGTGGTTAGGTTGTTGCGAGCTACTAAAACCCAATGCTCCGGCTTGAACGGCTTCTTCCAACAGACCGGCGATGGTATCTGTTTCAGCAGCATTGGCGGCGCGATCGCTGGCGGCTTCTCCCATCACGAAGGTACGTAACGGCGACAGCGGCAGCAGGAAGCCGATGTTGATGGCAGTACCGCCACTGATGTTAGCTTCCATGAACTCGGGAAAACTTTCCCAGCGCCAGTCGATGCCCGCATTGAGCACATTTTCCGGAATCGCTTCTACATTAACCAGATCGGTGACAGCCAGCGGTCGGTCTTCAGGTTTGCACGGGGCAATGCCGACACCGCAGTTACCGATTACCGCGGTGGTGACCCCATGCCAACAGGAAGGAGTGACCATTTTGTCCCAACTTAGTTGGGCATCGTAATGGGTATGAGGATCGACAAAGCCAGGCGCGACGATTTTACCGGTAGCGTCGATCTGCAGATCTGCGGGTTCATCGATGCGGCCAATGGCGACGATTTTTCCGTCTTTGATTGCCAGGTCGGCCTGATAGCCGGGTTTTCCACTGCCATCAACGATGGTGCCGTTACGAATGATCAGGTCAAGGGCCATGATTGCCTCCTCTCAAGGGTATCCACGGGAAATCTAAAGCTGAGCTGAAATTGATTGTTTGGATTGTGATCAGCGAGCTTGATTGGTTATTGGCTATTCAAACCAATAGCACTGGCCAAGGCAAGTGGTGATTGTTATTAATTGATAAGTTATGTAACTCGTATTTGCCTTTTTTAGTGTTGCTCTTCGGGATAGGGATGCCATAGGCCTTCGACCAGATGGCACAGCCGTTTTAGGTCTTCAGGCTCGGAGAGGCGATGATCACCCTGTTTTATATAGTGGAGGGCGACTCGCTGGCTCCGCAGCTTTTCTGTTAATAACAAAGAGCGCTGCCAGGCGACGTCGGTATCCTGCATGCCGTGAACGATATCAACCGGGCAGCTGACCTCAATCTGGTCGCGAGTTAACAGCAGCTGCTGGCGAGCTTCGTTAATCAGATTTTGGGTAATGGTATAGGGCTGATCGCCATAATCGGTGGGCCTGAGAACTCGGCCGTGTTTTTTTAGTTGGGCGCGTTCAGCGTCGTTGAATTCCTGATTAAACATCTGCTCGGTGAAGTCAGGTGCGGGAGCCAGCAGCAATAACCCCTGTATCCGTTCTGGTCGCTGCAGCGCCAGTAGCAAGCTAATCCAGCCGCCCATTGATGATCCAACCACCACCTGTGGTCCTTCAGTTAGCTCATCGAACACGGCCAGTGAGTCCTCTTGCCATCTTCCAATGGTGCCGTCAGCAAACTTGCCACTTGACTGGCCATGGCCTAAATAGTCGAAACGCACAAAAGCTCGGCCCTGGGCTGCGCAGTGTGCTTCAAGAGTCTGGGCCTTGGTGCCGGTCATGTCCGACATAAAACCGCCACAGAAAATCACTCCGGGGGATTGTCCTGCCAACCGGTGATAGGCGATTTGATGGCCATCATCACGCGGTAGGAATTCAGGCGAAGGCGCAGTGTTGTTATTCATAAGGGCTGCTCTAGAGGTGTCGCGTGGTTGAAGTTCGTTAGTCTATTTTATTTCGTCTAATGAGCGGCTGTTTGGGATTCCAAATAACGATTTTAGGTGCTCTAATCTGCGAGCTTATAGCGAATCATAAACTGACAATGATAAGGATAATTTAATGTCGCTCATTCGCCCGTTTACCGGACTTCGGCCGGTGCCTAGTAGGGCAGGGGATCTGTTGGCTCCGCCCTACGATGTACTCAACACCGATGAAGCAAGGACTCAGGTGGCAGGCCGTCCACATTCCTTTTTACACGTTTCAAAACCTGAAATTGATCTGCCAACGGGTACCGACCCTTTCAGCGATGAGGTTTATCAACAGGGCAATATCAATTTGCAGGCATTGATTAGCGAGGGGTTGTTGCAGCGCGATCCGGTGCCGCATTACTACGTCTATCAGCTGGTGATGGGTGAGCATAGCCAGACCGGGCTGGTGGCAGTGGCTTCGGTCGAGGCTTATAACCAGAACCGTATTCGCAAACATGAATTTACCCGGCCCGAAAAAGAGCAGGATCGGGTGCGCCATATCGATGTCACGCAAGCTCAAACTGGGCCGGTGTTCCTGGTTTATCGGGCCCAGCAACGTCTGGATAAGCTACTGCTGGAGTCGACTCAGCTGCCTGCCGAAGTGGACGTTACCCTCGGTGATGGTGTGCGCCACCTGATGTGGGTAGTGCGTGATCAGGCCGTTATTGATGAAATAACTGGTCTGGTGGACGCCATGGACTCGCTCTATATCGCCGATGGTCATCATCGCAGTGCGGCGGCAGCAAGATTTGCCGAGCGTGGGGGGGTTGCAGGTGCTGATTATTTTTTGTCGGTGTTGTTCTCGGATCGTGCGGTACAGATATTTGATTACAACCGGGTAGTGACCGATCTTCAGGGTCAGAGTGAGGAGGAATTTCTACTGGCCGTTAAGCAGCGCTTTGAGCTTACTGAGGAGACAGATCCGGTAAAACCAGCCGGGCCAGCTGAATTTGGCATGTACCTGGCAAAAAAATGGTATCGGCTAAAGGTTAGCGCTGAAAAAATACCCGACGACGACCCGGTTGCCCGGTTAGATGTTTCTTTGTTGCACGGCTTGCTGATTGAGCCGCTGCTGGGGATTTCTGACCCTCGACGCGATAAGCGGGTAGATTTTGTGGGTGGAATACGTGGTTTAAAGGGGCTGGAACGTCGTGTAGACAGCGGCGAAATGGCCGTGGCGTTTTCGCTTTACCCCACTTCTCTGGATGCGTTAATGGCGGTGGCCGATGCTGACCAGGTGATGCCGCCAAAATCGACCTGGTTTGAACCCAAACTAGCAGATGGCATGGTCAGTCATCTGCTTGGGTGATGGCTTTTAAGGCGGTTTGATTAAAGTGCGATCGGGTATCGCTAAATAAACGAATAGCGCTAGTTCTTCTGGTAGATCAGATCCCAAACCCCGTGGCCCAGACGCTGGCCGCGGGCTTCATACTTGGTTAGCGATCGATAGTCCGGGCGCGGGCAATATTCGCTATCGGGTGCCTGGTTAGTCAGACTGCTACTGGCCAGAGTTTTGCTGATATGGCGAGCGTAGTCTTCCCAGTCGGTCGCTGCATGCAGGTGACCGCCAATGCGCAGACGCGAGATAATCAGGTCAACAAAGTTGGATTGAATCAGGCGGCGTTTGTGATGGCGGCGTTTGTGCCAGGGATCAGGGAAAAATATATAAACCCCGCTGAGCGATTGCTCGGTAATCCGATGGCGTAATAACTCCACCGCATCGCCCTGCACAATGCGTAGGTTTTTAACCTGTTCGCGGACCGCTAGCCCGATAACAGAACCAATTCCCGGTTCGCAAACATCGACGCCAATAAAATTATCCTGGGGGCGCATTTTAGCCATGGCAACCAGCGACTGGCCCATGCCAAAACCAATTTCCAGGAAGGTGGGGGCCTGACGATCAAATAGCTGCTGATAATCAAGTTTGTTGGACTTTGCTTCATCGTCAGTAGCGTTATTTGGTCTGGTATCGGACCCGATACCGTATTCCTGCCAATGGGCATCCATGGCCCGACTCTGTGCTCGGGTCATGCGTCCGGAGCGGATCACGAAGCTACGAATCGGGCGATGGTGGGTAGTCGGGTTTTCGATGATCGGATCGGCAGTTGACTCTACCGATGTTTGAACGATGGATGAATCGGTCAACTAATGATGCCGTCTATCGGCGACGAGGCGCTGGCGTATAGTTTGCGAGGAATTCGGCCAGCCAGGAAAGCTTCGCGTCCGGCTTCGACGGCTTTTTTCATCGCGCTTGCCATCAGTACCGGGTTTTTGGCACCGGCGATGGCGGTGTTCATCAATACGCCTTCGCAGCCAAGTTCCATTGCGATGGCGGCATCGCTGGCGGTGCCGACACCCGCATCAACCAGAATGGGCACCTTGGCGTTTTCTAAAATTAGTCGGATGTTGTAGGGGTTGCAGATGCCCAGCCCAGAACCGATCGGACCTGCGAGTGGCATCACGGCAACACAGCCCATCTCTTCGAAGCGTTTTGCCAGAATAGGATCGTCTGAGGTGTAGACCATCACATCGAAGCCGTCGGCGATGAGCACCTCCGCGGCTTTCAGGGTTTCGACAGTGTTAGGGAACAGGGTCTTTTCATCACCCAATACTTCGAGTTTCACCAGCTTGTGGCCGTCGAGTAGTTCACGGGCTAGTTGCAGAGTTCGTATTGCTTCTTCGGCGGTGTAACAAAACGCGGTGTTGGGCAAGATGGTGTATTCATCTGGCGAGATCACATCTAGCAAGCTGGGCTCATTCGGGTTTTGGCCGATGTTGACTCGGCGAATGGCAACGGTGACGATTTCAGCGCCGCTGGCAACAATGGCTTCGCGGGTTTCGTTGAGGTCTTTGTATTTGCCAGTGCCGACCAGTAGTCGAGATTGAAAGTCTGTGCCAGCGATGGTCATGGGTGCGAGTTTGTTCATAATTGGATTACTCATTGAAAAAATCACCCACCGCCAATGGCGTGAATGATTTCCATTTTATCGCCATCGCTGAGCATCTGATCAGAATGTTGACTGCGAGGTACTATCTGGCGGTTCAGTTCTACCGCGAGGCGTTTGCCAGTCAATCCCCGTTCAATTAGGAAGTCAGCAACAGAGCAGGTTTGGTTAAGTTGCTGCAGCTCGTTGTTGACGGAAATAGTGATCAATGTAAATGGCTGGGTACAGAGACATTAAAATCAGGGATGGTAGCGACGAAGGAGTCACCATTATCGCTGAGCATCTCGTAGCTGCCCTGAAGCATGCCGTGGGGGGTTTCTAATACGGCGTGACTGCTATAGGTGAAACTTTTCCCCGGGTTGATCCGCGGATTTTTGCCAACCACACCAATGTCCTTTACTTCACGCACCTGTTCGTTGGCATCGGTGATTACCCAGTGGCGGGAAAGTAGCCGAGCTGGGAAATTGCCCTGGTTAGTGAGAGTGATGGTGTAGGAAAATACAAAACGCTCCATGTCAGGCTGTGATTGGGCCTCGACATAGTTTGATTCGACGGCGACGTTTACTTGGTTGTCCTGGGTCATGGCTGGCATACACTACGCTTTAAAATAATGGTTTATTAAACTGGTTATCGAACGGATTGTTAGCCTCGGTTAAGAGGTTTGTGGCTGAATCTGGTTCAGGTTTACGACCCTGTTTTTATTTGCGCCTGAACTTTGCTGCTGGGGTTAAGGCAGTCGTGATAAGTTTTAAGCGTTATTCGATTGTTGTTTTTAAGGGCAATAACACCCAATTTTACTATTTGATTCGAACCTTCTGTTTCGGTGAATCATACTTGGTTCAGGGTGTAAATTATATGTTGTTATCGGGATGGTTGAACCACGGCCTGGGTTGGGGCAGACAACCGAATTTGTGTTGATTCAGGGTTAAATAAACAGAGGTAACGATGCAGCAGTATCTGGAATTGATGGCCCATGTTAGAGATCACGGCGTGGTCAAATCGGATCGAACCGGTACGGGAACTCGGAGTATTTTTGGCCATCAGATGCGGTTTGATCTAGCGAAGAGTTTTCCATTATTGACCACCAAGAAGGTGCACTTGCGGTCAATTATTTACGAATTATTGTGGTTTCTACGGGGCGATTCAAACGTTGCCTGGCTGCACCAAAATAAGGTGTCAATTTGGGACGAGTGGGCCGACGAGTCCGGTGAACTGGGCCCGGTGTATGGGGTGCAATGGCGCAGCTGGCCTGGCTACGATGGCGCTCATATTGACCAGCTAAGCGCGGTGATCGAGCAGATAAAAACCAATCCAGATTCCCGCCGCCTGCTGGTTTCGGCCTGGAATGTTGCACTGGTTGATCAGATGGCGTTGCCACCTTGTCATACCATGTTTCAGTTTTATGTGGCTGAAGGTAAATTGTCGTGTCAGCTATATCAGCGCAGTGCAGATATATTTCTCGGCCTGCCTTTTAATATTGCTTCTTATGGCTTGTTAACTTTGATGGTGGCTCAGGCCTGCGGCCTGAAACCAGGGGAGTTTGTGCATACCCTTGGCGATGCCCATCTTTATGAAAACCATCTACAGCAGGCGGATTTGCAGCTAGCACGCCAGCCCGGAGAGTTACCATCGGTAAAACTTAATCCGGCGATTAATTCGTTATTTGCTTTTAGTTTTGAAGATATTGAAGTGGTGAATTATCAGCCGCAAGCCCATATAGCAGCGCCAATAGCAGTCTGAGGGTATTGCTAGAGGATAGCCTGGCCTTGCTTGTTGTTGGACCGTTTTGTAGTGGCTGGCTGGTTGGCTGACGGAGGATGGGTCAGTCTTTGAAAAAATCAGCAATGAGCCTTAATGATTGGCAATGACACATAGAGTAATTTTACTAAGCGCGTTTTCGTTCCAGCTCGATCCGGCCCGATTTAGCTCAGTAACATCTTTGTTCCTATGACCAACAGGAAGACTGCAAAGACTTTTTTCAAAGTTGCGGTTGGCAGGGTGTGGGCTAGCCTTGCACCGATGGGTGCGACCGCCACGCTAGGAATTGCTAACCCCTCCAGCGCCGGCAGAT
>JAESTY010000017.1 GCA_016763355.1 Immundisolibacteraceae bacterium | reverse complement strand
GGAGTTGCCAAACGGGAATCGAAAGGTCTGGTTGGTGCCTGCCCGGCACTGGACCGCGCGCTGGATTGGTGACCAGAATCGCGCGCTGTGGGGTGGGTTCGTGATTGAAACCGATAGTGGCCCAATTTATTCTGCCGGTGATACCGGTTACGGCAGCCACTTTAAAACCATTGCCGACCGGCTCGGAGCACCTCGATTAGCAATTTTGCCGATTGGTGCATACCGGCCGAAGTTCTTTATGAGTGATGTGCATACCGGCCCTGAAGATGCTTTGCAGGCCCACCTGGATATGCAGGCCAGCACCAGTCTGGCGATGCATTTTGGTACCTTTCCGTTGGCGGATGATGGCGAAACCGAGGCGATTGATCAGCTCAATCAGGCGCTGGCAGAAATGGTGTCTGCGGATGGCTTACCCCCCCAACCCTTTCTGGTGCCAGAATTTGGCATAGCCGAAAATATTCAACCATCGGCTTCACCATAACAACAAAGACCGAAACCCTATGAATCGTCCAGAGCAGGATGCCGATACCCTGGAGCGGGAAGCCCCGGTGATCACTGATCAACCGGAAGAGCCAACCAGTTATAGCCAACCAGTTTCATTACGCACGGCGGTTATTTTGATGCTTGTGCTAATCGCTTTTTGGGGTGGTAACTGGCCAGCGATGAAAACCGGCTTACAACATATTCCACCGATGACGTTCGCCACCGCCCGTATGGTGTCGGCGATGTTGACCATGACCGTGCTGGCGATTGTGCTGGGTCAAATGCGCTGGCCTGCGCGGCGAGACTGGGGCTTTCTGGCCAGCGCTGGTGCGTTGCAGATGGGTATCTATATTGCGTTGTTAACTTACGGTATGCAGTTTTTAACCGCGGGTCGCTCTTCTATATTGGCCTACACCATGTCGCTCTGGGTGGTGCCAGGGGCAATTATTTTTCTGGGTGAAAAACTGACTCGCTGGAATGGTAGTGGTTTTCTGCTGAGCCTGGTTGGTGTCGGTGTGCTGTTTAATCCGGTGACCTTTGACTGGGCAGATCAGAACGCAATATTAGGCAGCGGCCTTATCTTGCTGGGTGCGGCCATCAGCGGCGGCGTGATGATTCATATTCGTGGCCGTCAGTGGACTGCTTCACCGTTGGCGCTTGCCCCGTGGCAGTTTTTGTCGGCCAGTATCATCCTGGTGCCATTAACGCTGATGATGGAGCCGAATCCACAAATTACCTGGAACAGCGAACTGCTGTTTTCGGTGTTTTATTCCGGGCCACTAGCCACAGCGCTGGGGCTCTGGTTGTTTGTGGAAATCACCCGTGCCTTGCCAGCTATTACCGCATCGCTGGGTTTACTGGCGGTGCCGGTGGTCGGGGTGCTGTTGTCAGCCTGGATATTAGGTGAGCAGATTACTGCCACCAATACGATGGGTTTAACGCTGATTATTGGCGGAGTGGCCCTGGTGACTATTGGTGGAATTCGAGGCCGTTAACCATGGTTGTTTTAGGCTCGTATTATCTGTCATTAAAAAAGCCTGGCGATCTGCAGGGTGGCCAGACTGCCTTCGTAAAGACCATATCAGATTAAAAATGACAACTGGCTCATCTCCAGGTTGTTATTGATCAACATGATTTTTTTGAAAGCGATTTTGAAGCTATCGCCATCGGTTATCAAGTGGTGCTCGGTTCGACCAATCCAGTTGATGATCTCCCGTGATTTTTCCCGCAGTTCGGTGATGTGGAAATTGGAATAGGTCAGCACCTTGCCGTCTTCCATTGCGCTGCTCTGCACGTTAGAAACCGTTCTTCGGAGTTTGGATTTGGGCTCCTGGGTCCAGGCCAGGCCACTGTTGGTACGGCCGATGCGCAGTTTCAGGCGGTCGTAATTGTCATAGATAATCGATAATTCCTTCAACGGATCGACATCGTCCTTGTTGCAGGGTACCCAGTAGGTGATTTCGTCATTGCTGTCCCATAGGGCCAGCCAGTCATCCAGCTTGCTCTCATCTGCCAGGAAGGCTTCGTGATAGAGAAACTGCTCAATCTGGTGGTGTCGGTCTGCACTAAATGTCATGGTGTTGGTCCCCGATTATCCCATTATTTGTTTGGCTACGAACCGCCCTGCATCACCTTTAGATAGTGCTGCCATTGGGATCGAATGCTATGTTCGCTGTAATCGGCCTGAGTAGGCCGGCCGTCGTTGTCGGTAATAATCGGCATGTCAGCACCGCGACCCATCATGATCCACTCATTTTTGCGGGTAGCGATACCGCGATAGTTGCGCTCCCAGACTTCCAGGTCATCGGATAGCTGAAATCCTGCCGGGCCGTAGGCGCCCTCATCGCGACGCAAGCGCATGGTGTTGATCTCGTCGGGCGCATCGACCAGCATGGTCGGGGCGTAGTAGAGCCAGGTCTCGTCAACGCTGACCGGTACCGCCCAGCGAATATCCTGCAACATGAAAAACAGGTTGGGAAACATCACCGTGTGGGGAGGCCCATCGATGGCGATGTCGTCTGCTTTCTGTTTGCCGTGGAACGCTTCCATTTTTTCAATGAATGCGTTCTGGGCTGCTTCAGGAACACCATCGCTCCAGTCTCCGGTGTAGGTCATACCAGTTTCCCGGCGCAGCGGGCGCATGTCTGCCTCGACATGGCCATTGCCCAAATCACGCAGCACCACCTTGTCAAAATGACCAATCGAGGCGGGCATTTTGTTTGCCAGGGTGGGGCTCTTTTCGCCCATCATTTGGGCCATGTAGGCGTTGGAGGCATGGGTAGATATGGCGTGATAGAGGTCAACTGAGTTTTCTATCCACATTTTCCAGTTGGCCTTTATTTTCATTTTCCAGATCCCGGCGGATACCGCGATCTTGCCACTGGGGGAGGTATCACAAAACCGATCGATATTTTCCGAAGCGATCCCCATGTGGGCTTCAAGACTCTTGCCTTGCTCTGCCAGGCTGGCAAACAGGAAACCTCGGTGGTTACCCAAGCGTGGCACTTTTACTAACGAGAAGTCGGCCATGTTGAAATTGTCACCAAAGCCCTCTGCCAGAGGTAGCGCCTTGAGCTCGCCTTCGAGGTTGTAGGTCCAGCCGTGATAGGCGCAGACAAACCCACCGACGTTGCCCTTGAGTTGCTCGCAGATGGTATTGCTGCGGTGGCGGCAGCGGTTCAAGAACACCTGCACCTGCTGGTTGGAATCGCGCACAATAATGATGGGCTGCTTGCCGATAAAGGTGGTGACGTAATCACCGACATTTGGGACCTCGCTGTCATGACCGATATAGACCCACTGCTTGTACCAGATCTTCTCCAGCTCTTCCTGAAAAATATCTTCGTCGTAGTAAAGCTTGCCGTGGACCCGATCGTTTTTGATCAGGGCCGAGTAATCAATACCGCTAGTTTTGTCTGCGAGGTTGGCGACCATATCGTTCTCCGCTCACTTGATGGGTTGGTTTCGGGGGCATCTTCGCAACTATAAAAGACGTTATTAATAGAGTTGTATGGGATTTGCGGTCGAGCTCATCAGGATGTTCCTAGTTTAGGTAATAAAGCTCAGGCCGCGTGGGATAAGTTTTCTCGTCGGTAGGCTGCTTTTAATAGATCTGTAGCCATCCACTGATCGATATCGACATCGTTTTCCAGGTAGCCTTTGGCACATAGGAAATCGATCTGCACCCGTAATCGGCGCAAGGTAGTGTCACTCAAACTGGGCCAGACAGTGGTGTGGAATTCGCCCCGATAACTGTTGTAGATATCCTCGACCTCGACGCCTATCTCACCAGCCCAGATGCGAGCGGTCTCGGCCTGGTGGCTGGAGCCATAATGGGCACTACGAATCAGCACCTGTAGGTAACGAATCACCAGTTCAGGATCTTCATCGACCACATTACGACTGATCGTAATGATGCGCGGATTACCATTGATAATGTGGTCCGGGGTTTTGGCATCGAGCAGGTCATAAATGATTCTTAGCTTATCGCCGTGGAGCCGCATCAGCCGGGCTGGCTGAACATTCTTGGTGAAGATCACATCCACCTCATCAGCAAGCAGGGCTGTTAGTTCGTGGTCGAACATGGTGGCTTCAAACTGCTTACCACCTTTGGTTTTGTCGGCTCCCGAGTCGGGATTGGCGGCATCTTTAAAATCGTTATCGATAATGGTATCGACAAAATTTACTGATTCAGGTGCCATGTCATGTTCGGCCATAGCGCTCAGAAAACCACGCTCGGTGTTGGCGCGCATAAAATCGGTCAGTAGCTTCGGGTGCAACGGCAGTGAACAGCGTTTATCGGCCAGGTCTCTAAAACTATGGATGTCGGAATCCGCCCGAACCATAAAGGCCAGTGAATCTTTTACAAAAGTGAGTCCCAGCAAGACGGTATCGGCGCCACGACTGCGGGCCCAGATCGGCGGAATCGCACCGCCTTCGCGAACCGAGTTATCCAGGTGATGATCAAAATGTGACTTGAGCATTTTGTCCCGGCCGAGGGTTTTAATATTCAGGAACTGCACCGGGCCATCGGTAAACTCTTTTTCAAACTGGCCGGTTTCCAACGCGATACCGGTGGCGGTGGCCACCGGGCAGCGGGTGTAATAAATCGTGCGTTCCATATCCTCTCCTGGCAATCAACTGATAGCGACTGCGGATCACGGTTCCCTGGATGATGCCTAAAGGATAAACAAAGCTATCACTATCGGCTAGCGGTTGGTAACCGGCGCCATTACCAGGTTCGATAGTAATGGCCAAAACTGCTAGAAACTAATTGGCTAACAACCATTTAACTGATTAAATGCCCGGTTCCGGCCAACAAGGCTGGCATCGGTTTTCAGATTTCCTGGAGGGGAGAGTAATGGCCAAATACAGTCCTGGTGAAGCTAAACAGTGGGCGCGCGCGAACATGGTGGACTCCACCAATGCGGTGCCTACACCTTTTAACGATGATTTTAGTATTGACCACAAAACCCTGGCCAGCCACGTCGACCGTTGGGCCGATGAAGGTCTGCACGGCCTGATGACCGGTGGCAACACCGCTGAGGGTTGGAACATGACCCCCACCGAGTGGTATGAATATAGCCAGACCATTGCCGATGCCAACAAGGGTCGGATGATGCTGGTGGCGGTGATTCTCGATCCGTCGCCGTTCACGGTGGTTGAAAAAGCCCATCGGCTTAATGAAATGGGCTATGACCTGATCGAAGTCATTAATCCGGTGCTGCAGCTACGCTCCGATGATGATCTTTATGGTTTTTATAAATACATTAGTGACAACAGCCCGCTGGCTACGGTGCTCTACAACACGCCGACCGCTGGCGTTGTTCTCAATCACGGACTCATTAATCGCCTGTCGGACCTGGAGCAGGTAGTCGGTATCAAAAACGGCCTGCTTAATCCGGCAGACACGGTATCGATGCGCAAAATGTGTGGTGATCGGATCGTCGTGACCGAGCCGATGGAAAATTTCCATCTCTGGGATGCGGCGGTATATGGTGCCCAGTGCATGTTTGGCACCTGCGAATACCTGATGTTTGGCAAAAAACGTGACGTTTTTCTCAAGCAGATGCAGCTGGCTAACGAGGGCAAGATGGATGAGGCGCTGCCGCTGTATCGTCAGCTGGAGCCGATGCGTGAGCTGCTTCAAAACGCCATCGTTTGGCCCATCGTGCGTAAAAATCAGTACTCACTGGCACCGATTAAATACTGGATGGAACTGCTCGGTTACCCAATGGGTCCATCACGGCCGCCACTACCGGCCTATGCCGACGAAGAGATGAAGGTGATGATTCGTGACACCCTACTCGATGCCGGTGCTATCGATGAGGCCCAGGTGGCTGCGGTTGCCTAGCAAAAATTTAGTCTGACCATATTTCAAGGAGTTTTAACCATGCCAACCACACTTTGGTACAGCCGCTGCCCGGTGGCCACTGCCTCCGGCATCGCCTATCAACGCGGTATGTTTGACGCCGAGTTTGATGGATCTGACTATGAAGTTCGTAATATTAAGGAACTGGGTCGCTCTAAGGCCAACACCCATTTCACCGGTGCTCTGCCGGATTCTTTCCGTGAAGGTGGTTTTATTCCGCCGCTCTGGGCTCGACAGAATGGCGCCAAAACCACGGTGATCGGTTTTACTTTTGTTGCCGAAACCCTGCGCTTTTATACCCGTCCTGATTCCGGTATTAACAGCTTTGCTGATCTCAAAGGAAAGCGCATTGGTCTGCCGGTGCGTCCTCAACTTGAAATTGATTTTATGCACGTCAACGCCCACAAAGCCTTCTGGGGTGCGCTGCAGGAAAATGGCATGACCGAAGACGACGTGGTGTTAACCGACTTCGAAATCGATGAAGATGTGCTGGCTACCGTAAATGCCGATTACGGCCAGGGCGAAGAACGCACCGTACCACCGCTCTATTCCGGTGAAATCGAAGCCCTGTTGGCTGGCAAGGTCGACGTGGTGTTCGCAAAAAATGCCGAGGCGCTCTACACCGAACATGTTTATGGTGATCGTATCAATATGATTTACGACCTGATCAACAGCAGTAGCACCGAGTTCAAATGTAACGCCAACCCCCGGCCGATTACGGTGAGCAGCAGTACCATCGCCGAAAATCCGGAAGGGGTGATTCGCTATCTGCAGGTGTTGATTCGGGCATCTGCTTTCGCCGCTGATGATAAGCAGGGGGCCGCCGAAGTGATGGCCCCAGAATTAGGCGTGCAGACCGACGATATTTTTAAAGCCTATGAGGCCGATTTCAACACCAACCTCTGGCCGACACTAGATGATCGTATTCTTGGCCTGGCCAATGCTTTCATGGGGTTTATGGTCGATAAGGGATATCTGTCTGATCAGGTAACGCTAGATGGCTGGATCGATCCTGAACCATTGCGGGAGGCCTATCGGCGAGAGAAAATTGCTTACGCGGCTTAGTTAGTAGCGAGCATGAATAAATAAAAAAGGCTTTCGAATGAAGGCCTTTTTTTATTCTTGTTTTTTAGTGCTAGCGAGCTAGTACGCTCAAAATTGACATACTATATTGGGTATATATACTCATTTCAGTATGTGGGAAATTTACCAGCATCGACGTGTTGAAAAGCAGCTTAGAAAGCTTCCAGCAGAACTTCTTAAACGCTACCAGAAATGGAAAGATATTCTGTCTATTTCTGGCCCTTCCGGCCTCCGGTCGATTCGTGGTTTTAATGATGAACCTTTAAGCGGTGCGTGGCAGGGTTATCGATCTTCAAGACTCAATCAGCAATACCGAGTTATTTATAAGATCGAACAACAGCGGTTGGTGGTGGCGGTGGTTGAAGTAACGCCCCGTGACTATCGGAGAAAATAGTATGAGTGAATATCAGAAGGTAACGCAGACTATTGAGGTCTCAGTCGGTGAGTCGGTAAAAATCATCCGTCAGTTACAGGAAATGAGTCAAAACGAGCTTGCTAGCGCCTCGGGGATTCCTCAGTCAACCATCTCAGCGATCGAATGTTGCCGGATCAACCTGGGTGTCGAGCGGGCCAAACAGCTTGCACGAGCGCTAAAATGTCATCCGGCGGTTTTGTTGTTTTCTGGATGGGATATTGAGCAGGAATCTGCAGCGTAGAAAAATTTTATGACAGCTAGAAGGTCCCTTTTGGTCAAAGGACTGCATCAAGATGGCTAAATCCTGTTGAATAGAATTTAGCCTTCGATTAGTTTGGTCGGCGCCGGGCCTCGAATCTCCCCCTAATGAAAAACCAGGTTTGTAGTCGCCCTTAAACAGGTTTTCCCCTGTGTTATGGTCTTGATCCGTGCTGGAAAAAGCGTGGGAGCGCTGGGGGAACGTTCAAAATGATCAAACAATTCGATTACATCATCGTCGGTGCCGGTTCTGCTGGCTGTGTGCTGGCCAACCGGTTAAGTGCAGATCCAAACAACCGAGTGCTGCTGCTGGAGGCCGGTGGCAAAGATAGCCACCCGGCGATGCGCATGCCGCTGGCGATGATGTCGCTGGTGCTGAATCCGAAATATAACTGGCCGTTCGAGACCGAGCCTGAGCCGCACTGTTACAACCGGCGCATGCCCATTCCAAGGGGCAAAGTGTTTGGCGGATCTTCGTCGATTAACGCGATGATCTATGCCCGCGCCCATCCGCTGGATTATGACGAGTGGCGGGACATGGGTCTTGATGGCTGGGGCTATGACGACCTACTGCCGCTATTCAAACGTTCGGAAAGACACTGGCGGGGAGCATCCGAATTTCATGGTGGTGAGGGTGAAATGGCGGTCTCATCAGTACCAGCATCTGCTGAGTTTTATGATCAGTTTGCGACGGCTGCAGAAGCCGCAGGCTTTCCCCGTTCTGCGGATCACAACGGTTCTCAGCCTGAGGGTATCGCTCCAATCGAAACGACTATCGATAGTAAAGGCCGACGTGCGTCAACGGCCAGAGCTTTTATCCATCCGGTGATGTCTCGGCCTAATTTGATCATTGAGGTGAATGCGCTGGTGCGCCGGGTTTTGGTGGAGAATGGCCGCGCTATTGGTGTTGAATATGATCAGAAAGGAGCTAATCGTACAGTTCATGCGGATCGAGAGGTAATCCTCAGCGGCGGAACCTATAACTCTCCTCAGATACTGCTGTTGTCAGGTATTGGCCCGGCTGATGAACTGGCAAAAATGGGTATTGAGTCGGTTGTGGATAGCCCTGAAGTTGGCAAGAACTTGCAGGAGCACGTTAATGCGGTCGTCACGGTGAAGGTGACCAAACCGATATCGCTTGATCCGACGTTACGATTTGATCGAATGGTCAAGTCGGTTTTACAATGGCTGTTTTTGGGCACCGGCAGTGCGGCGTCGATGCCGTTTGGGGGGCTGGGGTTTGTCCGGCTCAACCCCGACAGTGTGCGCCCCGATGTCGAGCTGATTCCCAGTCCCATCGGGCCGGAGGCCCGTCTCTGGTTTCCTGGTATCAGAAAAGCCCTCGGGCACCAGATAAGTTGCCGCGTTGCCACCCTGCATCCTCGTAGTCGGGGTAAGGTGACTCTACGATCAGCAGACCCTGCTGTTCCCCCCCGTATATTCTGGAACCTGCTCGAT
>JAESTY010000101.1 GCA_016763355.1 Immundisolibacteraceae bacterium | reverse complement strand
TCCTGTGTGAATCACTGATCGATGCACTGACCTTCTGGTGCGCCGGTTATCGAAACGTCACCGCCAGTTACGGCATCGAGGGGTTTACCGCGGATCATTTAGACGCCTTTAAGGAGCACCATACCGAGCGGGTGCTGATTGCTTATGACCGGGATACTGCCGGTGAAAAGGCGGCGGACAAGCTGGCCACCCAACTTAACCAGGAAGGCATTGATACGTACCGCATCCATTTCCCCAAGGGGATGGATGCCAACGAGTATGCGTTACAAGTGCAGCCTGCCAGTAAGAGCCTGGGCGTGGTGATCCGTAGTGCTGTCTGGTTAGGAAAAGGTGACGCGCAGGGATGCGCTAATGTCGCGGGCGCAGGATGCGCAGGAGTGACCAAAGCGAAGTCAGTGACCACCGAGGCGGTGGCCACTGAATTAACGCCTGTGCCTATCTCTGAATCCGAGTCACCAGCGCCTGACGTAAAGTCCGCACCTATCTTCGCTGTAGCGGCCAAATCGGATCCGCAACCCAAAACGCTAGCAGCAGATACCGACTCTCTACCCGCCGCCGTCATTCCGGATGCCCCCAAAACCGACATGCCCGCCGAAGTCTCCGCACGTGAAGTAATCACCTCTCTAGCCGACCGGCGCTACCGCATCCGCGGCCTGGAGAAAAACCTGGGGTTTGATGTGATGAAACTAAACCTGCTGGTCTCTCGCCCCGCTTTCGATGGACCCGGCGAAGCCATCCACGTCGACACCTTTGATCTTTACCAGCAGCGCCCACGCGCGGCCTTTATCAAACAGGCCGCCGTCGAGCTGGGTCTGCAAGAACAAGTCATCAAGGCCGACCTGGGCAAAATCCTGCTGAAACTCGAAGCCCTGCAAACGGCCAACATCGAAGCCGCGCAAGCACCGAAAGACAAGACCGTCACCCTCGATGCCGAGGAGACCCGGGCCGCACTGGATTTGCTGCAATCTGCCGACCTGCTGGATCGTATCAATAACGACTTCAGCCGCTGCGGCGTGGTCGGTGAGCAGATCAATAAACTGGTCGGTTACCTGGCGGTGGTCTCCAGAAAGCTCGACCGCCCATTAGCCATCACCATCCAGAGCACCAGCGCTGCCGGTAAATCCGCACTGATGGATGCCATTCTGGCGTTTATGCCAGAAGAGGACCGCATCAAGTACAGCGCGATGACCGGCCAGAGTCTGTTCTATATGGGCGAGACCGACCTGCAGCACAAGGTGCTGGCGATTGTCGAAGAGGAGGGGGCAAGTAATGCCTCTTACGCCCTGAAGCTATTGCAAAGCGAAGGCGAGCTGACCATTGCCAGTACCGGTAAAGACCCGGTCACCGGAGAGCTGAAAACCCAGGATTACCAGGTCAAAGGCCCGGTGATGATTATGCTCACCACCACCGCCATTGATATCGATGAAGAGCTATTAAACCGCTGCATTGTGCTCAGCGTCGATGAAGGTCGCGAGCAGACCCGGGCCATCCACACCATCCAGCGCAACAACCGCACCCTGTCCGGCCTGCTGGCGAAAGCCGACAAGCAGACGATTCTCGCCCTGCACCAGAACGCCCAGCGTCTGTTACAACCCCTGGCGGTGATGAACCCTTATGCCCACCACCTGACCTTTATTGATGATCGCACCCGCACCCGGCGTGATCACGAGAAGTACTTAACCCTGATCGACAGCCTGGCGCTGCTGCATCAGCATCAGCGACCGATTAAAACCATTGATCATCGCGGTGAATCCATCCGCTGCGTGGAGGTCACCCTCGATGACATTGACACCGCCAACCGGCTTGCCCACGAAGCACTGGGGCGCACCCTGGATGAATTGCCGCCGCAGACAAGAAAGCTACTGGGGCTGATTGTGGACCAGGTATCGGAGCGCTGTCAGGCACTGGAAATGAATCGCGCCGATTATCGTTTTAGCCGCCGAGACATTCGCGAGCAGACCCACTGGAGTGACACCGCCCTGAAGGTGCACCTCTCCAGACTGACAGAGATGGAATGCCTGCTGGTGCATCGCGGTGGCCGTGGCCAGTCTTACGTTTACGAGCTGCTCTATCAGGGCGAAGGCGACCAGGGCACCCCTTTCCTGATGGGGCTGATCGATGTGGAGAAATTACGAGCCGCTCCTTCGCATCCCTGCGACCACGGCACTAGTGCATCCTGCACGTCGTATGACGAAAACAGGTCAGGGCAAAACAAGGAGCGGTCAGGGTCTGGTCAGCCCCTGGTCAGGGGGCAGTCAGCCCCAAGTCAGTGTGACGAAACCGGCCGAATAGCTAATAACAACAAAGCTTTCGACAATCCCGGCAGCGATATCGATGAAAATGCACTGCTCCCGGCCCACCGGGGTAATGGGGCTAATCGTAGCCATAACCCGGCAATACTGGCCGCTGACTGATGGCCAGAAAGAAACGCAGCAGCGGTGCTCCTCGGCCTGATCCGTATCCCATCGACCATAACGGCATCACGCCTTACCTGAATCGTTTCCTCGAATGGTCTGCCGCCATGGCATTGAGTCCGCGCACCGTGCAGATACGCGCACAGATGCTCAAACGCTTTATCCACTGGTGCGATCAGCGGGGCTTGAATCAGCCCCAGGAAATCACCCGGCCGATCCTGGAGCGCTACCGGCGCTACCTCTACCATTACCGCAAGCCCAACGGTGAGCCGATCAGCTTTGCCACCCAGCAGCAGCGGCTGTCACCGATCAAGGCTTTCTTTAAATACCTGGCCAAAGAGAACCATATCCTCTACAACCCGGCCAGCGAGCTGGAGCTGCCCCGGGTCCACCGCCGACTGCCCAAACACATCCTCACCCACGAAGAGGAGGGGCGCATTCTTAATCAAACAATGCTCCACGGCGAGCTGGGTATTCGGGATCGGGCCATTATCGAAACCCTCTACAGCACCGGCATTCGCCGAGCCGAGCTGATTCACTTAAAACTCTACGACGTCGATACCCGTAACGGTACCCTGATGGTCCGCGAGGGCAAAGGCAAGAAAGACCGCATGGTGGCGATAGGCCAAAGCGCCTGCCGCTGGATCGACCAATACCGCGATGAGGTACGCCCAGCCCTGTTAATGGAACCGGACGACGGCTGGCTGTTTCTGCACG
>JAESTY010000100.1 GCA_016763355.1 Immundisolibacteraceae bacterium | reverse complement strand
TGTATTTTTTCCAAGAACTTTGATATTTCTTGGAGTCAAGACACAAAAACTTATTTCAAATATACAGAAATTAGATTAGACAATAACTTTGGTATTAATGATAATAATTTACTTTATAGAGGTGTTAATCAATCTTTTAGTTTAGATGGAAAAACAGTAGGCGAAATTAAGTCATTGAGGGGTATAACAATATATGGAAAACATTTTAACACTCAAGAATTATCATCAAATAATATAACCTCAAAAGCATTAAGTAATACCAAACCACAAGCACCAACTTTTACTTATAAAATAGATAATAATAAGGTCTTTTTTGATATTGATCGCTCAAGTATCACAGATGATACTTTAGGCTTTAGATTATACAAATCAGAAACTTCTGGAGGAACTTTTTCAAAGGTAAATGAAATCGATGCTTTTTCATCTTCCTTTAATTTTGTTATTCCTTTTGATTCTTCAGAATGGGATGGAAAAGAAAGTATAAACAAATTTTTTAAGATTTCAGCTTTTGATATTCTCACAGATATTAAAGCCGATGAATCACAATCAATGTCTAGTGAAACTTCAATAGAATTCACGTACTTAGATCAGCTTTCTTTGTCTGTTTCTTCTATGTCAGATTTACGAGATATTCAGCTTTTTAGATTGGAAAATTGGCAAGTACCTGGTCTTTCTTTGTTGGCTCAAATAGATTTTAGTGGTAATGCGACTTACAGCCAAACATTAACCCTAGAAAAAACAAAAACCTACTCAATTTCATGGTCTATTTTGGCTGGAAATCCAACGCTTTCATTTACTGCAAATTCAGCAAATTATGAGTTGGATAGTACAAACCTTTTTCAACGATTTACAGTCGGTTCAAATGATGAAGATATTTCATTTTCAATTGCTGGAGTTAATCTTGATTCAGTAAGCCAGATGATGATAAATGAGGGTAGCAATTCTCATGCTTATATTTTACATAGAGATGATGAACCAATCCAAAGAAAAACAAGAAATTCTTTAAATGTCGTAACTGCTCAAATAGGCCAAGTATTAAAAACACTGGATTTTTTAAATAAAAAAGTAGATGAGCAAGGCGCAACAATTTTAAAGCAAGATCATGAAATTTCTTTGCGAGTTCAAAAAGGTAAAATAGTTAGTGAAATTTCTTTAAATGAACAAGGCGCAAAGATATCTGGAAAACATCTTGTTTTTGATGGCTTTGCAAAGTTTATAAATTCTCAAAAGGTTGTTTATGGAGAAGTTACAAAAGTTAGTGGTGGTACTGCAATTGTTTCTGTTGGATCTGTTAAGAACTTGGAATCAAACGGAGAGCTATTTCAAGATGATTCTAGTTTTGCTTATTCAAGCGTATCCATAGATAAAGATAGTGGTGAAATTAGCCTTACAGTGTCTAGTGGTTCGGCTGCTTTAGGGTTTTATGCATCTAGCAATGTGGATACTACCTCAATTGATGGTGGAATGATTGCAACGAATTCTATTTATGGAAATAAACTAGTTTCAAAATCCATTGGTACAGACCAATTAAAAGCGGAACAAATCTTCACTGATCGTTTAGAGGTGAACGGTTATCACAATATTATCATGAGTGCTGATCAAGGAATTATAGTATTTAGCGATAATGCTATCAATACAAAAATTAGTACTTCATCAACACATAAAACTTTGGTGGTTGAATCTCATGGTTTGTCTATTGGTGATTTTATAAAAATATTAGATGGAAATCATAAAAATATTACTAAAAAAGTAACTATTTCTAGTGGGGATACTATCGGGTTTTCAGCTCTTGAAACTGTTTTTAATTCTCAACTTGTGAAAGTGCAATTGTTTAAAAAAGCTGGTCAAGATTATACAGCTATCACCAATGGGAAAATAGAAGTAGTTTCAAGCGGTACAGCTGTAAATTATAATGATTGGTCACAAATTGGGGGATCTGATAAACCAGCAAACAATGCAACAAATGATGCTAGTAAATTTACTGCAAATATTTTAAATATTGCTAATGCTCCAGAAGCTGCTAAAAACTCTAATGTTACTACAGCCAGTATTGGAGCTGAAACACCAACAGGAGCACAGACAAAAGCTACTACGGCACAATCTAATGCTATCAGTGCAGCTTCAAGTGATGCAACAAGCAAAGCAAATAATGCGCAAAGTACAGCTATTACAACAGCAAATAGTGATGCTACTACAAAAGCAAATACTGCTGAATCAAATGCAATTGCAACAGCTTCTACAGATGCAACAAGTAAATCAAATACAGCACAATCTAATGCTATTAGTGCAGCTTCAAGTGATGCAACAAGCAAAGCAAATAATGCGCAAAGTACAGCTATTACAACGGCAAATAGTGATGCTACTACAAAATCAGATGCAGCAGAGCTTGCAGCCATTGCAGCAGCAGAAGTTGCCCTTCAAAAAATTGTAGATAACAATGGAGGATTAACTGGTACTTTTATTAGTGGCAATGCTATTTATAGTCCTGTTTTTGCTGGTAGTGCTGGCCTATTTTCTGGTGTTGTAAAGGTTGGTGCTTTTGGCTCTAGAATTATTATAGACGGAACCAACAATACAATAGGGTCTGAAAACTTTGTTGATGGGGTTTCTGGTTGGCGAATAGATGGAGATAGTAATGCACAATTTAATAATGTGTCAGCCGTTACAAGAGCTTTAAACTATTCTGAAGTATCTATGGGCGCAACTCATTTCAATACTGGTATAGGCTGGAATGCTAGCTCTAGTACAGCTGTAATGTCAATTAGTGGGGAAGTAGATACAAATAGAACATATGAAACAGCTATTATTACTTGTAAAAATGTTGCAGCTGTTAATGACTTTAAAAAAATCATTACGTCATTTTATTTTGAAACTTTAAACTCTGCTGGTCAAAAAACTAAAACGGCTAAATTGACAGTAATATTAAAAACTAAAAAAGCAGATGGAAATTATATCACCCAAACAATAACTAGTAGTGTCAAAAATTTATCATCTACGGTTTGGATTGTTGACGAGATTATTGAAGTTGCTCCTGATGCTGAAATTAAAAACTCATTTCAAGCAGGTCGTACAATATGGGTACATTCTTATGTAACCGTTGAATCCGTAGACGTTACTCCAAATTACGCTTATCACTGGAAAGCTTCAGCATGCAATATTCAATTTGAATATCTAGCAGATACAACAAATATTTAAGGAAAGAAAATGGCATTAACAAATCAAGAACAAATTCAAGTAGATGATATTGATACTAGGGTATCAATTAACGCTGGAAATGTTTCTAAAAATCAAGCAGATATTCAAGGCATAGATAATGAGAATTACTTTAAGATTATCAAGAGATCTTTTGTACATACAGGATGCGAAATAAGCAAATCTGGAAGTGATTTAAGTATTTCTCTATCCAAAGGTTCAGATAGTAAAAGTATTGCTATTGTAGAAGGTAAATATCTTGAGGTTTCAGATAGTACAGTTTTTATATCAGCGAATACTTCTGGATCTACAAGAATTGATTTAGCCTATTTATCTAGAGAAGGTGGATTATTAATAAAAGTTGGTGTAGCTGGTAGCGGTCTAGCTCCATCATTACCAAGTAATTCACTTGAATTGTATACGCTATCTATACCAACAGGTACAACAGTTAATTTATCAGCTTGTACGCTTGTAAATCGTAGGATTAATGTAAACTCTGGTCATTATTTACCATCAACAGGAATTGCATTAAATGAATCATTCTTACTCACTCAACAAGATGGTGCAAATTTAGATGGCCTTTATTATTGGGATGGTAGTTCTTGGTATATTTTATCTAGTGGTGGCTTGGTATCTAATTATTATACAAAAGAATTGGTCGATGTTTTATCAGCTGGAATGACTGAAGCAGAGTTTAGGGCAAGACAGCAAGAAAATAAAAGAAATCGTGATGGATCTGGCTTTGATAGTTTCGGATTGAAAACATTATACCCAGCATCCTTTGACGATATCAATGTAGGTTTAAGTTTGATAAACCATTCAGGAGTCACTTCATCATTTTCTAATAAAATATTTCTAGCAGGTTTAGGAGCACAAAATCAAACTAATTACCCTAAGTGCAATATGAACGGTGCTTCTATTTCCCTACTCCACATCAATGAAAGTCTTGTAACTCAGGGTAATGCTATAACGCTACCTGATGCTCCAACAGACGAAAAGGCAAGACAAGATTTAATAGGTCTCGAATATTGGGAAGAAGAAACAGACCATGTACATTCAAAAGGCTGTACACAATCACTAGCAACATCTTTAAATGGTATATCTACAGTAGTCGCAAGCTTCTCAGGAGCAGATACTTATTCAAGATTTGGTACATGGCAAGCAGCTGGTGAGCTGATAGGTCGTGTAGTGAAATTTAGTACCGCAACGGTTCTACAAAAAATGGCTATGTTGAGCGATCCAGAAAACTGTTTATTTTTTAATGAACTAGGTAATTTAACACAAGGTAAAAATAGAGTTAGAGTTATCAAAGGTCATACTTCTAATGGGGCTGAATGGGAAAAGTTCATACAAAATAATACTGGAACACTAAAATACTCTACAGGTCTATACCCAAAAGCAAAAGGAATGAGAACTTCAATATCTAATGATATTTCAAATTATAATGCTGATGAAACAGGAGCTTTTGCTATAGATGGATTTAATGTACTAGGATGTTATCAAGCGTTAAATCAAAGTGGCGTAAACGGCGCTATTGATGCCACAGTAGGAAGCAAAGGAAACTGCTTCTTCATGCCAATTGCTATGGTATCTAGAAATATAAATCAAGGTGCATACCATAGAAAACACAATGATGGAGGCTCTAAAAAGTTCAGTGATGATAAAAACTGGAATGAAACAACAGTATCAGTTACAAGTACAGCAGATTGTTTTGATACCAATAAAATACTAGCAGCAAGTGGATATATAGCCAGTGGTAAATCGGGTCGTCCTGATGGATTTTATTATGACGAAATTAATCAAAGTGATGTTCGTGATTTGAGACTTCCTACAAATTACAATAAAAATGTTGAAGTTGAACTTGCAGAGCATAACAAAGCAGATAAACGTGGCTATGAAGCTGAATTTGAACTGAAGTATGTTAATCCTGTTAGTGCTACTTTAGATGTAAAAACGACTTTAACTTGGGTAGGATCTACAGCTACAAGTTTAACGTTTAGTGGTGAAAATATTTTAGGCTCAGACATTGTTAGTCTTGGTGATGGCGTTTCAATTGATAAAAATAACATCGCTTTTATTAAAGATGATACTGGGGTATACAGAGAAATAAACTACCTATCTATATCAGCAACACCAAACTCATATATACACTTACATCCTAGATACGGAAATATCACAGCAAACTTTACGTTAACAAATACATATTCAGTAGTAGCAAGCGTAAAAACTGATAGATTCCACAACAACACAATCCAACGATGTGAAATTATCGGAGATCCAGCAAATTATACTTCTGGTGGTGTGGGTATTGCGAATGTAATCGATGTAAATGATGGCTCTAGTAATTTACCAGTAGATAACTACTCAAGTCCTTATATATCTATTCGCATGTCTAACAAATCTTCAAATTTATATGGCTCTAAAGTGTATGTTGATAGTGTCTTGTACTCGGTTGGAAGTCCAGCTAATTCAAATGAATTTAACAATGATAATACCAATAATATGTTGAATATAAATATTGATGCCTCGTATGCAGGTTTAGGCTATGCAAATGCTACAGATATGTTAAATGGTTGTGTAATTGAAGTTTTTCATGAAGGGTATGCACAAGGTTTTATCCCTAGTGTTACAGAAATACTAGAAAGTTTCACTGTATCGCATAGCTTTCAATCAAACTTTCATGGTGTTTCTGCTGGCGCACTGTTTACATCAAATTTTTTAAATAAAATTAATTCCAGAAATGGTGGAAAACAAACAAGAAATTTCATGTTTGATTCAGTATTCATCGATTTCTCGACTTCCAAGCTATATACAGATACGAATAATTTTATAGTTGAATCTTTGCCTACTGATTTAGATGGATTAATAGATCAACCAGCAATTAAAGTTTTCCTCTATCAAGCTAATAAGAATGGATTGCTTTACAACGTTATTGTTTTTAAAGAAATGAAGTTTGATGTGGATTGGGGAGATGATCAAAAATTTGATATCACAGACAATATCAAAACCAAAACAGATGATAACGGAAATGTAATCATATACGGCACAGTGATTTACCAAAACCCTGTAGGATTCGCAAAGGTTTTATCATGATTATAGATATTTGCAGAATAATTAAAAAAGGAAAGTCAACTGATTTAATTAACTTTAAAATCAAAGAGTTTCATAAACTAGAAGCAGATTATCAGAATAAAGAGATCTTAAAGAAGTATAAGGCTATAGATCCAGAAGAAAATTTAGATGAAAAACAAGAACTTGAAAATAATCATCCTTGGTTATTAGAAGTCATGAAGATGGATCTATTAATATTCCTGATAGTTTTATGACAAATGAAGAGGTCGAAACGTTTAGAAAACTTCATTATAAAGCCTTTAGAAAGGCTGACTGGGAGTCTGTTGTTCAATTTGAATTGATTGCCAATGGACAATTTGATCAAAACCAAATTGATGTAAAAAACAGGTGGCCTGAACCACAAGACAATAGTAAGTAATTCCGACTAGATACCATCTAATTTCAAAGTATTTAGATAGGATTTAGCAGCAGAAACAAAAAAGAGGCTTAAACATTGCGTTTAGCCTCTTTTTTTACTGTACATAATCATTATTATGTTAACTTTGGTTGTGAAAGTTGTGTTCTGGGCACAACTTATTTTGACTTAAGATTTTATTAAAAGTTGTAAACCTAAGTATTAAGTCTAGCCCCTAATTTTATAATAATTATCAAATTTATGAATTTCTTGTTATTATTAGCTTAAATTATTTAATGAGGATAAAATGGATAAGATTACTACAAGCCCACTACACAGATTTATAGAATTACTACAACATGTACAGATGTCTAAACCAGATGTACCTTTATTTCAGTCAATTGCAATTCCGTTGGGTACAAACAATGGATCTTTTGAAACTTATACTGAGTTAAATCTATTGCTAAATCAATGCAATAATCAAATCAATCATATTAATTCAACATCAGTAAAAACACCTATTAAAAAAATCTTTGATCAATCTATTGGATTTATTAATCCAGCTAGTTTATCACAACAATCTAAAAGATTTTCTGACCATATTAAAACTAAAAATCTAATAGAATTTTTAAATGCTTATTTGAATATATTAATTGAGCATAATCATTGTGACTCGTACATGATTACAAAAGACGATGAATTACTTAAAGAATTAAATCTACTCAAAAAATCAGTCGAAAAAATATTGGATGAAGATTTAAAGTCGATATTACTTAATTATATTGATTCAATGGTAAAATCCATAAATGACTACAATAATTGTAATTTAGATATAGCTTATAAAGGTATAACTTCTGTTGTTGGTGATTACAGCAGTATTCACAAGGATATCTTAGATAAAACAGATGATATCAACGTTGAAAAAATAAAAAACATGACTGTTAAAATTGGAACCACTGTAAATACGGCTAGAATAATTCAGCTTTGTGGCAATTTTGCTTTAGAAGGTACTAAAACTATTATAGATTATACAAGTCATTTTTTCAGCTCTTGATTTCTACCTTTGGCCATGTTGCCTAAAGAGTATTTTTTGTTGTTTTTCCTGGAGAAAAAGTTTGACCAGGTAACTTGATTTTTTTGTCTGCAGACAAGTCAATTTTATTCATTTTCCCCACCTGCAGGTATTGAATTTGATTGTTAACATAATTCGACTTATATACAGCTTTTTTTTTTGCTGATAACGATTATTATGTTAATTTATGATATAGATTTCATTCTTTTTCTTATTCCAATTAGTAGAGATTCTTCATTTTTTTCAAGAGCAATCAATTCAGGTTTAAGTTTTCGTATGTGTTTCATCCATTGATCTTGAACTTTTTTATTATCCCAGTTATTATCTTTGGCTGGAATAAGACCAGATACTAGGTTCAATATACTATTTTCATATTCATCACAAAGCTTAATTATAGACTCATCAATAAATGGGGTTAATGAGTCATATTCATTAATAAAATCATTTATTGATGAAGTAATTTGGGATCGTTTTTCAGCATAAGTGATTTCACTATTTTCAAAGTTTAAAATAGAGCTTCGCATCTTGGTCGTTTTCAACCATATTGATTTATAAGATGATTGTTCAAGGTCATATTCTTTCTGGGAAACAAAGTTATTCATAGTTAATTTTGATTTGATATCTTCTAGTTTTACATTGGCTTCATTTATGTATTTCAATAGTGACTTTTTAAAAAAGTGAGATATACCACAAGCTATTAGTATATTTATTATACTTAAGGATAGAACTGTAATTTGTGTATCTGTCATATTCTATTCTCTGTATTTACTAATTTCCCAATAAGATATTCATTCATGACCTAATACCATTCTTTATTCATACTCTTTAATATCTTTTTCAATCCAATGAAGAATTTGAGAATTTCTAGATCTTTTTTCTAATTTTGCTATGGATTCTATTTTATCAACAATATTTTTTTCAAAAGTTACTAAGAACTTTTTTGCTGTTTCTGATTTATAAGCCATTAGAACCCCTTTTCATTTTATTTAATTCGATGTATAATCAAGAAGAAGGTAGCAATGGGGCGAGTGCTTTGAACACTCACCCACGATGTTAATACAAGCTATTAACTAGTACTAGCATTAAAACTAAGAATCGAGATCTTCGTTTCATTGCAATACCTCCTTTCTTGATCGTATAGAAAGTATATCAAAGGTATATACCTTTGTAAAGAAAAATTATATCTTTTTAGATATAAAAAAAGCTCTCTTTAATATAAAAGAGAGCTTTTTTTATTTAAATATTTGTAAGTCTTTTGAGATAGAATATATAAAGAGCTATACTACTATATATAAACAAAAATATTTAATAAAAGGTTTAGACATGAGTGCAAATTTACAAACAACAGAAAAAGACAATACTATTGGAACTAATAAGGTATTATTAAGTATAGATGCAAACTTAAAAGCTATGAATAAAAATTTATCTAGTATAGCTAGTTCACTTGAAAAGATATCAAAGAAAAAATAATTTTAATAACTTTTTAGCTTTGTTTTTTTACAATCTTCGCAAAGAGGTATAGTTTTAAACCAAAGCTTATTATCACAATTGTCACAAGTAATATAAATTTGAGAAATTTTACCATCTTTAGTTAGTCTGACAGTGCCATTATTTATTCTTTCTTTAAGATTGTCTTCAAATGACCAATTACTAAAAATACTTTCAAATTCACTTAAAAAATATTTATCTATTGTTTTTTTTGGTTGAGGTTTTGGAGGTGGTGGACGTTCTGTCATTTTGTTTGGATTTCTGAAACCTCTTATTTCTTTACCTTCTTTTAAACTCATTTTGAACAGTCCTTAATTTGTTCATCTATCTTTTTAATTAAATGTTTCTGGTGTGCTATTAATTCTTCTATTGCTGGTTTATACTTTGATATACAAATAGGTAATTGATGAATTGTTTTATGTGTTTCATAGTTTTCATCCATTTGTTTTTTTATTAGAAACTTAAGTTCTTGTAAGTGATTTTCTTCCATATATATTTTCTCTAACTGCGTATAACAGGCAGTATGTTACTTGATATCT
>JAESTY010000016.1 GCA_016763355.1 Immundisolibacteraceae bacterium | reverse complement strand
GGCAGCACATAAATCACTCTCGGGTCCGTCACTTGCCAGCCGGTAATGATTAAACCGACCGCAGTTAACACCGAACTGGCGAAAAGGCCTCGATAAGCGAGTTTGCCGATCTTCCTGATAACTTGCTGTCGAAACCGGATCGCGAGAGTTGGGATGAAATGTGTAATGGACCACAACGCGATGCCAAGTATTAATAAAGTCATTGTTAACTCAAGGTGATTTCAGCAATGTTGACTGTACCTTCAGTTTAATCAGATGTGAAAGGTGACAAATTCACAGCTCAAGACCTGGCTCTTTCTAACGTAGACCTCGGCCATCAGCTTGGGAAGGTGTAAAGATTAGCTCTGAACTGAACACACTTAAGTAGCGAAATAACCGTTTTGGTTATTCCAATTATTATTCCAATCAATAGGAGTTTTCGGTGTGGATTGGTTTTGGGCCACTGTGGGAGCATATCGTTATCTTTGAATTTAAGATAATGTTGGGGCACCACTATGCTCTTACCGTCAAAATCAGGAGATCAAAAAATGCAAATGAGAGTCCTCGGAAACACAGGCCTACTAGTCTCAAAATTCTGCATGGGCGCATGGACTTTCGGCAAAGATAAGTTTGGCCTCGGTGGTCTGGATGGAGCACAGAGCAAAGCCATCGTTGATCGGGTGCTGGATGAAGGTATTAACTTCTTTGATACCTCTAACAACTACAGCTTCGGTCAGTCTGAAGAGTTGTTAGGCGCTGCACTGGCTGGCAAGCGCCAACAGGTGGTGATTTCGACCAAAGTGCGCAGTCCAACTGGTGAGGGTCCAAATGACCAGGGACTGAGTCGCCATCAGTTGATCCGCTCGGTAGAACAGAGCTTGCAGCGGCTGCAAACCGATTATATCGATGTGCTGATTATTCATGGCTGGGATGAATTAACGCCCCCTCGTGAAACCTTGCGGGCAATGGATGATTTGGTGCGTAACGGCAAGGTGCGTTATATCGGCGCGTCGAATTTAGCGGCCTGGCAGCTGGCGGAGTTTCTGGCGATTTCCGAGCGCGAGGGATTGGCTCGATTTGAGATGCTGCAGGCCTATTACAACCTGGTGGGCCGCGAGCTAGAGCATGAACTGATACCCCTGTGTGAATATAAAAAGGTCGGCATCATGACCTGGAGCCCGCTCTGCAATGGTTATCTGACCGGTAAGTATCGCCATGGCGGCAAAGGCCGCCGGGATATTCCGATGTTCTCTAACTTTCCGCCGGTGAATGTAGACCAGGGTGAGAAGGTGCTTGATCAGCTGGAGGCGATTGCTGCCGACCACCAGACAAGCTGTGGGGCGGTGGCACTGGCATGGCAGTTAGCCAACCCGGCGATTACCTGTCCGATTTTGGGAGCGAAAACGGTGGAGCAGCTGGAACAAAACCTGCCGGCGGCAACCCTGGAATTGAGCGCTGAAGCCTTGGCCAGTCTTGATGAGGTCAGCGCAATTGCGGCGCCCTATCCAAACTGGATGGTGAATTTTCAGAACCAGCCGCGGCTCGATTAACAGCGGAATTTGGAAGCGGCCAGGCTTGCTATAAGCCTGGAGCTATTACAGGTTTTCCCGATTTATCAAGCGCTAAGCGGTTGAAATAGATCGTCATTATGGAAATATTGTCCTGTCAGTTGTTAGCCCGTGGGCTACACTCTGTGGCCTTCTCGTAACGGTAGTCCTGGTTTAGAAATAGAGAGTGTTTTTAAGGGGAAACCGGTCCAGGTTTGAACTTGTTTCAAATCTGTCTGGCGCACGACTGCGCGGGTTGAAACTTTGCCTTATTGGTCGGTTGTTAACCGTCTCGGGTGAAACAACGACCAAACTCACCAGCTATTTTTGTAAGCGCGGTTTGGTATCGCTGTGACTGGGTATTGCTGTTCAAACTTTTAGAGTGGATAAACATGGCACGTCCTATTGGTCTTTTTTCAGAAACGTCGTTAAACGGTCCACGTAATGTTCGTGAGTACTATCGCGAGCTAGGCCAACAGATTGTGTTGGGCGACAAGCTTGGTTTTGATTTTTTCTCCTGTACCCAGAGTTACGGCCTCGATTTTGCCGATAGCACCTTCTCTATTTCTCCTGATCCATTAGCGCTGTTTGCGGCGCAGATTCCGTTAACCGAGAAAATTAAAATTCTCACCGCGATTACCATTGCACCGTTTCATCACCCGGCGATGGCGCTTTCCGATGCGGCCGCAATTGATAACCTCAGTGACGGTCGGGTGATGTTGGGCGTTGGTCGTGGTCATCCCTGGTTATATGACCGTATGGGTCTGGATCAGAGCGAATCCCGGGCGCGATTTACCGAGTTTGGCACCATGGCGCGGACCATTCTTGATGACCAGAACGGT
Source organism: Immundisolibacteraceae bacterium (assembly GCA_016763355.1). Lineage (GTDB taxonomy): Bacteria > Pseudomonadota > Gammaproteobacteria > Immundisolibacterales > Immundisolibacteraceae > QNFC01. Next base: position 2,612 of record JAESTY010000016.1, on the reverse strand, counting down.
CGCCACACGCTAAAAGGTAAATTTTGGAACACCGACGATTTCGAACTTCTGCCCAAGTTTGTGCAGCAAGATCCCGAAGTTTACGTGGCTGTTATTGGTGGTCCGCCTTCGGCGCTGGAAGCTGCCCGTAACCGGTTTGGTCTGATCTTCCCCAGCTATCTGGGCATGAAGATGGAAGATGTACTGGTGATTCAGGAAGCCTACCAGGCCGAGCACAATCGGCTCTGGGATTGCGACGGTAAAACCCTGCTCGGTATTCACGCCTCCACTCAGGAAGACGTCGAACTGGCCAACCGTAAAGGTGTCGAATCGCTGGCAGGACAGCTTAAGGTGTTTGCCCGAAACATGGTCGAGTTTTCTGCCAAACTGGGCCCCGACTATCCTGCCTATGGCCCCATCGGTGAATTCTTCACCATGATGGCCGAACCGGAAAACTGTGAGCGTATGGTGGCCGAAGAGTGGCCCACCTATATGGCGGTTTGGGGCAATGCTGAGCAGTCGCTGCCGAAGTTTGAAGAGCTGGTTAAGGCGGTAAAACCTCATGGGTTGATCATTGATATCGATGCCGGCGGTGTGGATCACGGCCACGTGATCGATTCGATGAATTATTTTGGTGATAAGGTGCTCGCACCGCTGCAGGAAATACTCGACGCCAGTTAAGTAATTAACTAGTTAAGTAATCCAGCACAGCCAACTGCTTCTATTTCAAAGACCCGGGAGACGGTAATGAAAATTGATTGTTATACCCATGTAATGCCACAGGACTTCTATGCGCGACTAAAGGCCGCCATGACCGGGCCTGATTATCTGTCTGGCCTGCTGGAAAGCATGCCAGAGCTGGCCGATATGGACGCCAGAATCGCGATTATGGATGACCTGGGAGTCGATCAGCAGGTCATTACCCTCTCCTCGCCGCCACTCGAAGTGGCGATTGAATCACCGGAGTTGGCCGCCGAGCTGGCCCGGGTCGCCAATGATGAAATTGCAGCGATAGCAGCGAAAAGGCCGGATCGGTTTATTCCGGTCGGCATTGTGGCGATGAACAACCCCCAGTCGATGGCGGTCGAGGCGAAGCGCTGCCTCACCGAGTTGGGTATGAAGGGCGTGTTGATCTATACCAGCGCCAAGGGTAAACCACTGGATTTACCTGAATTTAAGGAATTTTTCGCGTTGATGGCAGAGCATGATGCGCCTATCTGGCTGCATCCAGCACGGGGTGGTAATCAGGCCGATTATGTTGGCGAGGATGCTTCCAAATACTGGATTTGGCAGGTATTTGGCTGGCCCTATGAAACCACAGCCGCCATGACCCGATTGGTGTTCGATGGTCTGTTTGACCGCCATCCGGATATTAAAATCATCACTCACCACGCGGGTGCCATGCTGCCGTTTTTTGATAAGCGGGTGGAATGGGTTTATGACCGCCAGGGTCTGCCTGAGCTAGATCAGGCCCGAGAAAAATTACACCGTAAGCCTAGTGATTATTTCCGCATGTTTTATAACGATACTGCGCTGATGGGCAGCATTGGTGGCATGCAGGCGGCCTATGCGTTTTTTGGGGCTGAGCGGCTACTGTTCGGCACCGACACACCGTTTGATGGCATGGGTGGTGAAGGCTTTACCGCTGATACATTGAAAAGTATTGAGGCCATGCCGATCCCGCCGACTGAGCGAGAGGCGATTTATAGTGGCAATCTGCTACAAATTATTGGTGCCGACTAAGCTCGGCGGAGGATAAAGAGTTGAACGCTCCTGAAGAAAAAGCAGATTCGCTTAATGTGTTTGGTGAACCCTTGCAACCTTGTAGCATGGACCCGCTGACCGGTTATTTTCGTGATGGCTGCTGCAATACCGTCGACCACGATATTGGTTCGCACACGGTCTGTATCGAAGCCTCATCCGAATTTCTGGAGTATTCGCGGTTTCGCGGCAATGATCTGTCGACCCCGGTACCTGAATTTGGTTTTGCGGGTGTCAAGCCGGGCCAGAGCTGGTGTTTGTGCGCCAACCGCTGGATGGAGGCCGAAGAGCTGGGCATGGCACCGAGATTGCGGCTTGCCAGCACCCATAAGCGTGCGCTGGAGATTGTGCCGCTGGAACTGATGAAAAAGTACGCTGCTGATTTGAATTAGTCGGCACTGCTTTACAAGCCAGACGTTAGTCTGGATACTCGGCTGCCCGAGTTCAGTCCCAATGGAGGGTTTACCGAGTAATCGGTAATTCGAGGCTACTGATATGGCAGATCTAATTGATGGCACGGTTAAGTGGTTCAACGAAAGTAAGGGTTTCGGATTTATCGAGCAACCCGGCGGCAAAGATGTCTTCGTGCATTACAGCGCGATCAACGGCGACGGCCGGCGAACCCTAAACGACGGCCAGAAGGTCAGCATGGAAGTGGTGGAAGGAGAGAAGGGCCCGCAGGCTCAGAACGTCACTCCACTGTAGCCAACCTACGAGTCGCCAGGCTCAAAGGGCTGTTTTAAATAGTGGGCACTTAGCCGGGGTCCATCGGCTCGCTCGGTAAAGACTTCACTGTCGATTTCTGGCCAGGTGTCTGATTCGAGCATTGTCGGTCCAAGTCCCGCAATATCATTTGAGCAAGCTCCAGTTTG
>JAESTY010000099.1 GCA_016763355.1 Immundisolibacteraceae bacterium | reverse complement strand
TATCATTAATTTAACATAATAATGATTATGCGCAGTTGTATAGTTCAAATATCGAACCAACCTAGGTACATACCGAAACTGTCAGTCCATACTCAGTGGGCTCCCAGCGGCACTTCACCCACCACCATAACCCGACTCATCACCCGCCGATAGCCGTGATAATCATTTAACGGGTTATGTTGTGTGGTTCGGTTATCCCATATTGCCAGTGAACCGACACGCCATCGAAAGCGGTAGCTAAATTCAGGTCTTTGTTGGTGCTGATATAGGTAGGCAAGAATCGGTGCGCTTTCTTCTACGGTCATATCGGTAAAATTAGAGGTATGAGCACCGTTAACGTAGAGCGACAGCTTGCCACTGCTCGGGTGTCTGCGTATTACCGGATGGGTTGAGCGCCTCGGTGTCTGGTCGAGGTTTTTATTCTGGCGAAATTCCCGCACCGCATAACCACCGGTCTGTTCTGCGCTGAAATTAGCGGTCAGGTCCTGAAGCATTGTTTTCATGCCGGATGATAAGGTGTCGTATGCCCGGGTCATGCTGGCAAACAGTGTGTCACCGCCCAATGGCGGCAATTCGCGGGCATAGAGCATGGTTAGCGATGGCGGTCGAAGTAAATAGCAGGAATCTGTGTGCCAGAGCCCACCAAAGTTGAGCTTATCCTGCTCAAGTTTGGCAATTTCGACCACATAAGGTGCTTCTGAATAGCCATCAACATAGGGATATTCGAGTAACTCTCCGAACTGATTCGCTAACTGTTGTTGCTGCGCCGGAGTCAAATCCTGGTCATGAAAAAACAGCACCTCAAATTGATCCTGCAGAGACTGCAGTTCAGCTAGCTGCTTATCGGTTAATACCTGTGACAGGTCGATGTCGCTAATTTCGGCACCAAGCGCTGTCGACACGGGTGTGACTTTCAAGAAGTATCTCCTGCAGATGTAGGTACTGCCCTATCCGGCTGGGGCTTAGGCTTAGGGCGGTCGCTGTCGCTCTCTACCAGCGCTGAACGTCCTATTAGCATCAATATTACGGCGGCCACTGTTAGTGTGCCCAGCAATAAAAACCCGGCACCTGGTTCCGCAGTGGCGGTAATTAGCTGTCCTGATAAAGCTATACCGGCGAAGGAACCAAGCGATCCAGCAATATTAATAAGCGCGATGCCGATGGCAGCTATTGCAGGTGAAAGCAGTGTGGTGGTCAACCCCCAGAAGGTGGCAAAACCGGCACCAATACCGAACATAAATAGGCTTATCGCCAGGTCAGTTTGTAGCAGACTGAGGTTGCTAGCTAGCCAGAACAGAGCTATTGCGGTTATTAACATACCTAAAAATGGGTGCCAAAAGCGTTCGTTTTTTTGGTCTGAATGCCAGCTCCAAACCAATGAAGATAAAGCAAACGCCAGGTAGGGCAAACCGACGTGCCAACCAATTGCTGTTTCGCCCAGGTGCTCCCCTGCCCTGGCCACGGCTTTGGGTAACCAGTAGAGCGCGCCGACCAGTGCTCCGGTGTAGAAAAAATTGATCATACAGAGCCACCAGACCGACGCAGAACTAAAAGCGGTTCGAATTTTCTGTTTAGTTGATGGCCTAACAACCTGATCTACTGACTCTGCGGCGAGCTGATTGCCCAGCGCCTGTTTTTGTTCTGTGCTCAACCATCGCGCCTGCTCCGGGCGGTCGGTGAGTAAAAACAGCACCACCAGGGCTAGCAACGAACAAGGTAGACCTTCGAGCAGGAAGAGCCACTGCCAGCCGGCCAGGTCAGCACTGCCATCAAAGCGCTGCATAATCCAACCGGATAATGGACTGCCTATCACCCCGGCAATGGGTACTGATAGCATAAACAGGGCCACTGCCATTGCACGGTTTTTGCGGGCAAACCAATAGGTGATATAGAGCATAATGCCTGGATATAATCCAGATTCTGCTACACCAAGCAGTAAGCGTACGCCGTAAAACTGGCTGGCATTGGTCACCAGTGCGGTCGATGCACTGACCACTCCCCAGACCAGCATAATGGTGGCGATTAACCGACGTGCACCGAAGCGCTCGAGCAGCATGTTGGCCGGCAATTGGAAAAGCAGATAGCCCAGAAAGAACAGACTGGCACCAAAGCCATAAACCGCATCAGAAAAACCCAGGTCGCGATTCATGGTTAATGCGGCAAAACTGACATTAACCCGATCAAGCTGGCCCAGCACATAAATCAGCACTAGCAGTGGCACCAATCGCCAGGCGATCTGACGATTGGTGGTTGTTAGCAGATCTGGTCGAGTTTCATTCACAACACTAATTATTTCCCGTGCTGTAGATCTAGTTTGGCTGGTCCTGAATTTAGGCTATACCGAACGATTTAAGCTGATCGACCAACCATTCGCGGCGTTCTGGAGATACATCCTCTACCGGTGCCAGGGTGTAACCGCCGTTGAGCCCAATGGCGTCGTACCAGGGTTTAAGAATCGCAAATGCGGAGGCGTAGGTGCCGGTTTTCGCCAGCTCCCAGATAGTCATATCTTCGACAAAGCCGGCGACATCACGCAGCGAGTTCCAGACCTGATAAGCCTCATCCCATTTGCCAGCTTCGGCTAGCGCCTTGTATTCCAGAATCACACCGCGTTTTTTGCCATAAGTCGTGAAGTGATAGGCAGCCCACTGGATAAAGGGATAGCCAGCACGCAGGTCGTCATAAAAATACTGTTCGATGGGTTCGCTGATGAAGAAATCGTCCCGAATTTCACGGCGTAATTTAACCGTATCAGAACGTTTTAAACTGCCCTGTTTGACGCCAACAATGGTGTCGATGTCTGACAGCCGCTGCATCAGTTCGAAACTAAGCACGGTGCCCGAAACCGCGGTGCGGTACAGAATCATCGCCATATCGGTGCGATCAGCCAAATACTTATAAAACGAGTAAATCTCATTATCAGATTTAAGCTGCACCGCCGGGTTCATTACTTCGGCGCTGCGATAACCCATTTTTTCCACTGCCTGCATTTTCTCTAGCGCCTGGCGGGCACTGGGGTCAAGAATAATGGTGGATATGTCAATTCGCCCATCAACTGCGTCAGCAATCACTTCGTGATAGTGGTACCACTCAGAGAGCGTCAGGTTCCAGGCTTCAGCAATAAAACCGCCGACTACGATACCGTCGAGCCCCATCTCAACAAACTGATCGATATTGTCGCGTAATCCGGGCTCATCAAGCTGGCCATCTTTAGTAAATGGCGTTAAGGGCGCATCGTAAAAACCCCGTAAGTTTTTCTGCGCCCACTGCTTTGCTTCGGATCTGCTGTATTCCATGATTGTCCTCTCCCAGGAGTCATATTAGCGGTCGAGGCAGTACCGCTGCTTCGACCGCGTAAATGTCGTTAACCGGTTAACCTAATAAGGCACTACCGCTCGGTAGACCCATCCGCACTTTGCCATAAAGCTCGGCAGTGGTATCAAAATTAAGACCACCATGATTGTTAATGGTGTGCACGTCACGCCAGGCGCGCTGCATGGGGTGATCATTTTGCAAAGCGCCGCCGCCGCTGGCATCAAATAGTCGATCAACCGCGCGGGTAAAAACGTCAGAGCCGTAGGCATTACTATGCAGGGTGCGAGCCAGCAATTGCTGCGACGCGGTTTCGCCACGACTGGCTAACTTCATTAGCTCAAGGCTGTCACGTTTGATCAGCATTTCGGCCATATCGATCTCGGACTCGGCTTCCACCAGGCGAATGAGCGAGGGTACTTTTTCGATCTGATCACCAGCACCGAATACCAGCGTACGGGATTTCATTTTCTCTTCAAAGGTGTCTAGCGCATGCAGTGCTGCGCCACAGGCCGGTGCCACCAGTGAGTTAATAGATGGTGGAAAAAACGACTGTTTATAAAGCGTGCCGGTATTGATTTCTCGACCTGGGGCGTAACCCTGAGTGACTTTGCTGAGGGAGAAAATTCGGTGCTGGGGTACAAAAATTTCATCAACGGTCAGATCTTTGCTGCCTGAGCCGCGCAGTCCTGCAACATTCCAGCTGTCTTGGTCGATGTTGTATTCACCACGTGGCACTACGCACTGGCAAAACTCGGGTGGATTGCCATCCTGGTGATCAATTAACACGCCAATCAGGGCAAAGGCGGAGTGATCACAGCCACTGGCAAACGCCCAGCGGCCGCCTTTAACTTCGATGCCGCCGGCTACCTTAGTGACAGTTCCAGAAGGATTGAAAGGCGTACAGGTTTGATTATTGTCATCTTCTCCCCAGATATCCTGCTGTGCTTTGGGATCAAAAAAACCAAGATAGTAGTTATGAATTGCCAAAATGCTCAATACCCAGGCACTGGAAGCACAGCCGCCGCGGGCAATTTCTTTGGAGACATCAAACAAGGTCATCAGATCCATTTCATAGCCACCAAAGGCTTTTGGCTGGACGATGCGATAGAAACCTGCCTGACGAAAGTCCTCATAGGTGTCGTCCGGCAACTGGCCGAGCTCTTCGCAGCGGGTGGCCCGCTCGGCCATCGCTGGCGCCATATCTCGGGCGGTTTGAATTAGATCTTCAGAGGTTGGTATCGACATGCTTTTCTCCGGTTATGTTCAGGCCTGTGAAAGCGATAAAAATTATTACTACACAAATTTTGTAAGCCAGGGCTCGGCTAACTAGAAAAGTGATTCCCTGGTATCCATTAAAGCTAGGTTATGCATTAAACGCGGCGAGATTACTTAATCGTCAGAACAATTTTTCCGGCAACCCGTTCAGTCGAACTCAGATCCTGGGCCTCAGCGGTTTGCTCGAGGTCAAAAACCTTGGCTATCCGCGCCTTTAACTGACCCGATGAAAATTGATCCGAAAGCGACTCTAGCGCAGCGCCATCAGCCTGACAAATGATGACCTGAGATTCGACCGGCCCGATTTTCATATCTTCGGGCGTGGGTACCGGGCTAAGTAAAATAATTTTAGTGTTAGTGGTTACTAGTGGCTCACTGCCCTGAAGTGCTTTTCCAGCAAAGGGTGCCAGAATGACGTTGACCCCATTTGGGTATTCGGATGTAAGCTGATCGGCAAAATTTTGCTGATGATAATCAACCACTCTATCCGCGCCCAGGCCGAGTACATAATCATGGTTTTCTGGGCTTGCAGTGGCAATCACCGTTGCCCCAGCCAGTTTGGCCAGCTGAACAGCCATAGCACCGACAGCACCAGCGGCAGCATGAATCAATACTGTCTGACCTGACTCTAATCCAGCATGGGTAAACAGTGCCTGTTGGGCGGTATGAACTGATACGGGTAGCGCCGTGGCCTGCTCATGGCTTACACCTGCAGGTTTGTGTGCCAGTTTATGGGCATCAGCCGGCACGTACTCAGCACAACTGCCCCACTTCATTTCCATTTGTTGCAGAAACCCAAAAACCTCGTCACCGACTATAAATCGGCTCACATCGGCGCCAACCTGTTCAACCACGCCGGCCACTTCTCTTCCCGGAATGACCGGAAAGTCACATTCAACAAACTTTGCCAGGCCACCGCTTCTGATCCGCCAGTCAATCGGGTTGATAGCGGCCGCACGGACCTTAATCAGCACCTGGTCAGCCTTGATCGGTGGCATGGGGGCGTCGGTAAACTTAAGTACGGACGAATCACCGTACTCTTCAAAAACGATGGCTTTCATAGATGTCCTTATCATTGAACAAGTAATGCTTAACTATTAGTTAGTTAGCGTTAGTATTTAAGGTAAATTATTATTTAATTAGCTCGGCTATTGGCCGCATGAGCGCCGGCCAGCGCACCAAAAATCATGGCGGCACCGATGGTTGCTCCTGCTGACCAGTATGCTTGAGCCGCGGGGGCAGCGATACAGTTGCCAGCTCCATATAGCCCGCCAATCGGCTGGTCATAATTATCAAGAACCTGACCCATTGGGTTTATCTTCGGGCCGCCTTTGGTATCAAGAACCCCGGGAGCTAGAATCATGGCGTAGTAAGGTCCCTGATCGGAAAACCGGCGCATGGTTGGGTTGGGCTGATCGCTAGGTTGGCCTGGGGGGGTGTAAAAATTATTGAAAAACAGCTCTGATGGCACTTCACCTCGATGGAAGTCCAGATCGACGCCCTTATCAGCAAATTGATTAAACCGCTCGACGGTATCTGCCAGGTTGTCAGCAAACTGGCTGTCGAGGGTGTAGCCACCCGTATGTGCTGACAAAGCGGCTAATCGGCTAGTAATTTGTTGGCCTAATTCAACAAGGGTCTGACCCTTGAGTAAATAGGCTGCATGGCCAGCCGGAATAGGGAAAACACCGGCGAAATTTTCAGCAACCTGGCTGTCGTAAATCAAAAATGAAAACAGGTTTGGATATTCGGCCCGAGGCGCATCCCAGACAAAGTGGGCTTGAGAACGGTCGTTGTAAACAAACTTTTCGTTCACAAACCGTTGGCCATATCGGTTTACCTGCAGCATCGAATCGCCTGGCGGTACAAATACGTTCATGGCCACCGCTGAATCAACAATGGCATGCTCGAGTAAAATTTGTGCCCACCAGGCATTATTCATATTGCCAAGCGCGGCACCGGCAGCGGCACCCATGGTGACAAAATCGCCTTCGGCACCAGCAACTGTACAACCGCCGTAAACCGGACCACGTAGGTAATCAAGCCGCATTTGCTTGTTATGAATAAAGCCGCCACTGCCAAATACCACGCCCTTACGTGCGCGCACTGCCAGCTGCTTATTATCTTTATCTCGATAAAGCAGACCCACCACATCACCCCGGTCAT
>JAESTY010000098.1 GCA_016763355.1 Immundisolibacteraceae bacterium | reverse complement strand
CTCCGCACTGGCGAGTATGAAATGCTGGTTTGAAGAGATTGGGCTGGAAGCCGGCCCAATTCGTCCGCCTGTTTCTCAGGCCTCTGACGAACTGCGCCAGCGCATTAAAACCACCCTGAAAGAACTCGGTGTGAGTTAAACAATGATCTGAACCTGAATCGGTTCAGATGATTAAAAGGCCGGACCAGTGATGGTTCGGCCTTTTTTGTGGCTGATTTATACTGTTCGCTTACTTTAGGCAAACTTTCGGAACCATCATGATGGAAATTGCAGGGATTGATCACATCGTGCTTAGAACCACCCAACTCGATGCGATGCTGGCGTTCTATTGTCAGGTGCTGGGCTGCGAACTTGAGCGTCAGACTAGCCCTGAAGCGGGCCTGACCCAGTTGCGCGCCGGCAATGCCATGATTGATTTGGTCACCCTTGACTCCAACCTTGGTAAAGCAGGCGGACCGGCACCGGCCTTGACCGGGCGTAATCTTGACCACTTCTGCCTACAGCTAAAACCGGTATCTGAAGTAGAAATCATTGATCATTTACAGCGTCACGGTATCGACGTTGATGCTTTTGCATTGAGATACGGTGCCCTTGGGCAAAAAAGAACGCTTTATATTAGTGACCCGGATGGCAACCGAGTTGAGCTGGTTTCTCTCTGAATAGCGGTTGTCGTGTCACCCCAGCGCCATTGAGTTTTGGCTAAATAGCCTTCACGGTACCAACAGGCTCGTCGAGGCGTTTATAATCCTGCCCCCTGCAAACCCGTTGAGGTCACTAGGGTTGACTCTACTCGAATCAAGTCATTGTTATTGAATCGACCATTTTCTCAATCTTTAATTATTAAATATCAGCTAGTTAAGAGGCTTTATTAAATGAAAGTATCAAGTTTTATCAATGGCGTTTATGTTGATTCCGAAGAGAAACGCAACATCACCAGTCCAGTCACTGGCGAGCTGATTACTCCATACTCCGTGGCCACCGATGCCCAGGTGGATGAAGCCGTGCAGGCAGCTAAGGCAGCCTTAAAAGGTGAGTGGGGCAGTATGACCATTCAGCAGCGCGTCGAAATTCTTTACAAGGTCGCCGATGGTATTTCTGAGCGCTTCGATGACTTCCTCGAAGCCGAGTGTCTTGATACTGGCAAGCCTTACTCGTTAGCCCGTCACATCGATATCCCTCGGGGTGCGGCTAACTTCCGAGTATTTGCTGACACGATTAAGAATGTTGCGGATGAAGCTTTTCATATGCCAACGCCTGATGGCACCGGCGCGCTGAATTACACCATTCGTAAACCTAAAGGTGTCATCGGCGTTATTGGCCCGTGGAATCTGCCCCTATTACTGATGACCTGGAAAATTGGCCCAGCACTGGCCTGTGGTAACACGGTGGTGGTTAAGCCTTCCGAAGAAACCCAGCTCACCATGACCATGCTCGGCGAAGTCATGAACGCAGCTGGCGTACCCAAGGGTGTTTTCAATACCGTACTCGGTCCAGGTTCGCGGGTTGGCGATAAACTGATTTCCCATCCCGGTCTGGATGCGATTACCTTCACCGGTTCAACCGCTACCGGCGAACGAGTAGCCGAGGCAGCCTCGGTTGGCCTGCGTGACGCCTCCTTAGAACTCGGTGGCAAGAACCCGGCTATCGTGTTTGCTGATTGCGATATCGATAAGGCCCTGGAAGGCACCATGCGGTCGGTATTTGCTAACTGTGGTCAGGTCTGCCTGGGCACGGAGCGGGTTTACGTTGAACGGCCTATCTTTGATGAGTTTGTTGCCCGCTTAAAAGAAGGCGCAGAAGCATTAAAACTTGGTAAAGCAGAAGACCCTGAAACCACCATGGGTCCGCTGATCAGTGCCTCTCATCGCGACAAAGTGCTGAATTACTACCAGCAAGCGGTCGATGCGGGCGCTACAGTAGTCACCGGTGGCGGCGTACCAGATATGCCGGCAGAGCTAGCCGGCGGTAACTGGGTAGAGCCGACTATCTGGACCGGTCTGGCTGAAGACGCTACCGTGATTACTGAAGAGATTCTTGGCCCCTGTTGCCACATAACCCCATTTGATACCGAACAAGAGGCTATTGAAATGGCCAACAACAGCCCTTACGGATTGGCTTCCTCGGTCTGGACCGAGAACGCTTCTCGGGCGCATCGGGTTGGTGGACAGATGGAAGTTGGTATTAGCTGGATTAATAGCTGGTTCCTACGTGATCTGCGTACTCCGTTTGGTGGTGCCAAACAGTCGGGCATTGGTCGTGAAGGTGGTCACTATTCGTTGGAGTTCTACACCGAACTGACCAACGTCTGTATCAAGCTCTAGACGACAACAGTCCTGATTAGCCGGAAGTTGACCACCAGGTCGGCTTCCGGCTTTTTTGTGCGCCAAAACAAAGTCAGTTCAAATTGCGATAAGCTGGCAATATCAGCAAAAAATTTCCTGGAGGGGAGTAATGAGAACAGTTGATGCCGTTGTGATTGGCGCAGGATTTGCCGGGCTTTATATGTTGCACCGGCTTCGTCAGCAGGGCTTGTCCGCGCAGGTGTTCGAAAAAGGCACCGGTGTTGGAGGCACCTGGTACTGGAACCGCTATCCCGGTGCCCGTTGTGATGTCGAGAGCATGGAATATTCCTACCAGTTCGACGATGAACTTCAGCAGGAGTGGAACTGGACCGAACGCTACGCCGCCCAGCCGGAGATTCTTGAGTACGCCAATCACGTTGCCGACCGGTTTAATTTGCGTGAACAGATTCAATTTAACACCGTGGTTAACAGTGCCAAATTTGATGAGGCTCAGCAGCGCTGGCAGGTCACCACGGATCAGGGCAAGTCGTTATCAGCCCAATATTTGATCATGGCGACCGGCTGTTTGTCTTCGAGCAATTTGCCGAAGATTCCGGGTCAGGAAAACTTTACCGGTGCTACTTATCACACCGGCCAATGGCCCCATGAGGGGGTCGATTTTAGTGGCCTGGAAGTTGCCATTATTGGTACCGGTTCATCGGCGATTCAGTCGATTCCGGTGATCGCCGAACAAGCAGAACATCTCTACGTCCTGCAGCGTACGCCCAATTATTCGATTCCTGCCCACAATGCTCCACTGGAACCCCAGGTACAGCAGCAGATTAAGGACGACTATTCCGGTCTGCGCGAACGCGGTGCGCTATCGCCGTTTGGCATTGCCTTTGAATGGAATATCGATTCAGCTCTGGTCGACACAGATGCCCAGCGCAAGGCCGCGTATGAAAAACGCTGGCAAATGGGTGGCCTTGGGTTTTTAGGTGCCTATGGCGACCTGCTGTTCAGCGGTGATGCTAACGATACCGCCGCTGAATTTGTACGCGGCAAAATCCGCGATATTGTCGATGACCCTGCGGTCGCCGAAATCCTGTCACCAATGCAGACCTTTGGTTGTAAGCGGGTCTGTGCTGACACCGGCTATTACGCGACCTTCAATCGCGACAACGTCACCCTGGTTGATCTGCAGGAACAGCCAATTCAGGGCTTTATGGAACACGGCATCATCACCCATAAACAGGTGATAGAGGCCGATGTGATTGTCTATGCCACCGGCTTTGACGCTATGACCGGCGCGATCCTTAAAGTCGATATTGTCGGTCGTGAAGGTCAGTCGCTACGGGATAAATGGTCCGAAGGACCAAAAACCTTTCTTGGCCTGGGCACCTCAGGGTTTCCAAACCTGTTCATCATTACCGGTCCTGGTAGCCCTTCGGTATTAACCAACATGCTGCCGTCTATTGAACAGAACGTAGAGTGGATCAGCGATTGCATTGGTTATCTACAGCAGCAAGGTCAGGTCACCATCGAAGCGACCCTGGCGGCTGAAGAAGCCTGGGTTGCTGAGGTCAATGAGCTGGCCGATCGAACCCTGTTTCCGACCTGCAATTCCTGGTATCTGGGCGCCAATATTCCGGGCAAACCAAGAGTGTTTATGCCCTATATCGGTTTTCCGGCTTATGTCGAGAAATGTGCGGAAGTGGCTAGTGAGGGTTATGCAGGGTTTGCCATCAGTTAGCGGGGATCGGTGCAAGGTTGAATCGCGTGATTAAAAGTGTTATTAATAGCGTTGTTAATGCCTGATTTAGAGTGACAACAATGAATAGTATTACTGCCAATGAGTTGAAGACTAAGGGCGTGACGGTGGTCGAGTCTGCACTGAGCAACAGTGAAGAAGCTATTATTACGGTGCGCGGCAAACAAAAGTACGTGATCATTGAAATGGAAAAATATGACAAGCTTAGAGATTATGAACTGGAAATTGCCTTACTCGAAGCCACCAGAGACGTTGCCGAAGGTCGTGTAAATACTGAGAGTGTGGATGAGCATATTGAACGGCTTAAAGAGTAGTGGCCTACAGGCTCATTTACCCAGATAGCTATATTCGCAGAGCGAAGAAGTTTTTTAAAAATCATCCTGATCTAATCAATCAATATCGCAAAGCTCTGCTCTTGCTAGAACTTGATCCACATCATCCGTCTTTACGCCTCCATAGGTTGGAAGGCCGTATGAAAATGCTCTCTTCTATTTCGATAAATATGAGCTATCGAGTCATCATTCAGATTGAGGCTGACCTGATCACGCTGATTAATATTGGTGACCACACTAATGTTTATTAGAGATGAATTTGTTGAATCTAAACAGGGCCTTTCAACAGATGGTGATGATTCTGATTGAAAGCCTGACACTGGTAAAAATGAAGCAAAAAGCCCGGTTAATCCATCGATTAACCGGGCTTTTTTTATTAGCTCAAGTCGATTATAAGGCCTGACTAAACCTGCCGATAAACATCCGTTTTTAGATATTCGACATACTCGTTCATACCGCGTTGGGCGCTGTATTTCGGGGTGTAGTCAAATTCGGCAGCGGCGCGTTTATCGTAAGGCATTGGGCCACCTTTTAGTTCTGATGGCGGCACGGTGATATCAGCCCCTGGAATAGCGTTCTTGATTATTTCGACCAGCCCTTCCAGCGTGCAGAGTTCCTGCGGAGCAATATCAAACACATAATGTTCCAGTGAGTCGCTCAGTACCGCCTGGGCAATGCCTTCGCCCGCATCACGAGCATAGAGCATCGGCATTACTGGAGCTGAGTGCGGCAGGATCGGGGTATCGATAGTGACTGGGTTACCTTTTAAAGGTTCTTCAACCATGGCCTGCATGCCCTGGCCAATAGCGCCCGTAAAGGCTTTACCCGGCCCAAATACCTGACCCATCAAGCGCAGAATAACCACGTCCATATCGTAGAGTTTGCGGTAGTCGTTACAGAGTAGCTCGGCACCGACTTTGGCGCTGCCGTAGGGATCGGCATCAAATTCCAGCTTGCCGGTATTGTTGGCTTTAGTGAAAGCATCGCCCACCCAGCCGGTTTTGCCGGTGCTGACATAGGCCACCCGTTTAATGTTGTTGGCGCGAGCACACTCAAGCACATTGAGCGTGCCCATGATGGTCAGCTCGGCTGAGTTATAGGGGTCGGCATAAGCGCCAGGGGTGAGGAAACTAGCGGTGTGGAGGATTCTATCGACATCATTTTCAGCCACGGCCCGGTATAAATCCGGCGCTGTTAACAGGTTGCCCTGCACCATGATGATCTGATCTTTAATGTCATCCAGCAGCCAGGTTTTCATGGCGATATCAAACGCCACTACCTTCTCACCTAACTCTAGTGCTCGCCGAACCGCGAACGAACCGACCAGTCCGCAGCCACCTGTTACTAGTAGTGTCATATTCCTCTCCCTGTTGTCATGCTTTATTGGTAATTTTGGCGGTTCTACCGTTGCAGGCTAACCGCTGTTGTTCCACTATAGGCCGCTGTGCGAAACAAGGAAACCCCGCACACTACAATCAGCTGGAAAACGCTGCTGTAGAGATAATAATCAACCTGTGTGCGACAACACAACCAGGTAATTCACCGAGGATGGAGGAAATTAGATGGGACCTTTAACGGGATATAAAGTCATTGAAATGGTGGGTTTAGGCCCTGGGCCTTTTTGCGCAATGATGCTTGCGGATATGGGCGCTGAAGTGATTCGGGTCGATAAGATCGGCGGCAATTTTCTGGTCAGCCGACCTAAGGATGTGCTTGGTCGGGGACGTCCTTCGCTGTCCGTTAATTTAAAAGATCCCAAAGGGGTCGAGACCGTACTCGAACTGGTCGAGCAGGCCGATGCGCTGATTGAAGGCTTTCGGCCTGGAGTGATGGAACGACTCGGTCTGGGACCCGACGATTGTCTGGCCCGTAATCCCAAGTTGGTCTATGGCCGCATGACCGGCTGGGGCCAGGAAGGCCCCATGGCACAGGCCGCTGGGCACGACATTAATTACATTGCGCTGGGGGGTGCGCTACACGCCATTGGTCGTAAAGGCGAAAAACCGGTACCACCACTGAACCTGGTCGGTGACTTCGGCGGCGGCGGCATGTTCCTGGCTTTCGGTATTGTCTGTGCACTGCTCGAATCGCAAAAATCCGGCGAGGGTCAGGTCGTTGATGCGGCCATGGTCGATGGCACCGCGACTCTGG
>JAESTY010000097.1 GCA_016763355.1 Immundisolibacteraceae bacterium | reverse complement strand
TTATCGGTTTCTAGCGTGATTACGGCGTCATCTTCACCGACCATATCGCCTACCGACACTTCCAGGGCGGCAACTTCGGCGCCGTCAATACCATCACCCAATGCAGGGCAGAGCAGAGGCTGTATAGAACTCGCCCCGGCTACTGAGGTTGCTACTTCAGCAGCAGGAGCTGGCGTTTGTACTGGTGCTGGTTGCTCGGGTTCGGGTGCAGATGGCGCTGAGGCGGCTGACAATTGTACCGATTCAGCCGATTCGATCACCGCAATCAGGTCGCCTTTAACCAGCTTATCGCCGACCTTAACCAGCAATTCAACAACCGAACCCACCGCATCGGCGGGAATATCCATGGCCGCCTTGTCGCTCTCCAGGGTGACCAATATGGCATCGTTATCCACGGTTTCGCCGACCGCTACTTCAATGGCAGCTACCTCTACCTGATCAATACCGTCACCCAGGTCAGGTACTTTTATTTCTATTCTCATAACCACCTCAAACCGTCACCGGGTTAGGACGCCCAGCGTCGATACCCAGCTGTTTAGCGGCTTTGGTGAGCACCTTTTTGTCTATCTCGCCCAGTTCAGCCAATGCATAGAGCGCGTGGTAAGCGATGTGATTAGCGTCGACTTCGAAGAAATCGCGCAGCTTTTCGCGGGTCGCGCTGCGGCCAAAACCGTCGGTACCCAGCACCACATAGGGCGCATCGACCCAGTTACGCACCTGGTCGGCATATATTTTCATGTGATCAGTGGCCGCAATTACCGGACCGGGCTGATCTTGAAGCACTTCCTGCAGATAGCTGACCCGCGGTTTTTTGCCCGGGTTACGCCGGTTATAACGTTCCACATCAAGACCATCGCGGCGCAGTTCATTAAAACTGGTCACGCTCCAGATATCCGCCAGCACACCAAACTCTTTTTCTAACAGTTCAGCAGCGGTAATCGACTCCAGCAAAATAGCACCACAACCCAGTAGCTGCACATGAGGCTGTTTAGCAGCTTTGCCTTTTTTGGCAGGCGCTTCCTGCAACTTATAAATGCCACGCAGAATGCCTTCCTCAGCCCCCTTCGGCAGTGCAGGCTGCTGGTAATTCTGGTTCTCTACCGTCAGGTAGTAATAGATATTTTCATCTTCCACATACATGCGCTGCATGCCGTCCTGAATAATCACCGCCAGTTCATACATATAAGTCGGGTCATAAGCACGGCAGTTAGGCACGGTAGAAGCCAGCAGGTGACTGTGACCATCCTGATGCTGCAAGCCTTCGCCGTTGAGGGTGGTACGTCCGGCAGTGGCGCCGAGTAAGAAGCCACGAGTGCCCATGTCAGCAGCAGCCCAGGCCAGGTCACCAATACGTTGAAAACCAAACATGGAATAGAAAATATAGAAGGGCACCATGCTGACCGCATGGTTACTATAGGAGGTTCCGGCAGCAATCCAGGACGAAAACGCACCGGCTTCATTGATGCCCTCCTGCAGTATCTGACCCTTCTGGTCTTCTCGATAAAACATGAAACTATCGGCGTCTTCAGGCTCATATTTCTGGCCTTCAAAGGCGTAGATGCCCAGCTGGCGGAACAGTCCTTCCATACCAAAGGTGCGGGCTTCATCGGGCACGATCGGCACGATGTATTTGCCCAGCGCCTTATCCTTAATCAACTGACTAAGAATGCGTACAAACGCCATGGTGGTGGAAATTTCCCGATCACCAGAGCCCTCTAAAGCACTTTTAAACTTGGACAGCTCAGGTATTGGTAATTTAGGAGCCACCGGATTACGGGCCGGTACATCACCACCCATGGCCTTGCGACACTCGCGCAGATAAACCATTTCAGGCTCATCATCTGCAGGCTTATAGAAGGTCGCCGCAATCGCTTGCTCGTCAGTCAAAGGTATACGAAAACGATCCCGATAATGGAGTAGGTCATCAGGCCCCATTTTCTTCTGCTGATGGGTAATATTCTTACCTTCACCAGCTTCACCCATGCCATAACCCTTGACGGTTTTACACAAAATTACAGTGGGTTTATCAGACTGCATCGCAGCGTGATAAGCAGCATAAACCTTACGGAAATCGTGGCCGCCGCGCTTGAGCGCAAACACGTCATCATCAGAAAGGTGTGCGACTAGCTGGAGTAACTCTGGGTATTCGCCAAAGAAATTCTCCCGGGTGTAAGCACCGCCGCGAGATTTATAAGCCTGGTACTCACCATCAACCACCTCTTCCATGCGCTTCGCGAGTAGACCGCTTTTATCCCGAGCCAGCAGGTCGTCCCAACCATCACCCCAGATCACCTTGATCACATTCCAGCCGTCACCCAGAAAATCGGCTTCCAGCTCCTGAATGATTTTGCCGTTACCGCGCACCGGACCATCGAGGCGCTGCAGGTTGCAGTTAACAACAAACACCAAATTATTAAGCTTCTCCCGATTGGCCAGCGACAGCGCGCCCCGGGATTCCGGCTCATCCATCTCGCCGTCACCCAGGTAAGCCCATACCTTGCGGTTTTTCATGTCGATCAGGCCGCGGTTATGCATATAAGCCATAAACCGAGCCTGGTAAATCGCCATGATTGGGCCCAAACCCATCGACACGGTAGGGAATTGCCAAAAAGTCGGCATCAACCAGGGGTGCGGGTAGGAAGAAATACCTTCACCCTCCCCCAGGTCACGACGAAAATTACAGAGCTGTTCTTCGCTAAGCCGGCCTTCCAGAAAAGCACGAGCGTAGATACCCGGCGAGGTGTGACCCTGAAAGAAAATCATGTCGCCACCGTGATCATCGGTAGCGCCTCTGAAAAAATGGTTAAAGCCCACCTCAAGCATGGTCGCGCAAGAAGCATAGCTGGCAATATGTCCACCCAGACCACTGTTGTCCCGATTCGCCCGAACCACCATCGCCATCGCATTCCAGCGATTGTAAGAGCGTAATTTACGCTCTATCTTTTGATCGCCTGGCACCGGCGGTTCAAGGTGCACCGGAATGGTATTTAAGTAAGGCGTATTGGCGTTATAAGGAGATTCAACACCGCGACGACGGGCCTCATCGGCTAACTGTTGCAGCAGATAGTGAACTCGGTCTGCACCGTCAGCTTCAAATACCGAGCCAAGGGCATCAAGCCATTCGGCGGTTTCAAGCGGATCTAAGTCTGGTTGATTAACTGCATCTGCAGTCATGTCCTGTTTCGGGTTATTCATTTTCTTATCTGTGCTCCGATTCCTGGATAATTGATCGGTACCGACCTTGACTGAACTGGTTAACGCCAGCGTTGGCGGGGTTCCACAACCCCGGGTTGCCGGAATCGCAGAGCGCGCCATTCTACACCAGACAAAAAGCCAGTATGGCTATCCGTCACAGTAAACTGAACGCTCGTATAATGGCACCCACTCGAAACACGATAAAGTTGTCGGTCTTCACGCTCGGAAATTGCTGCAACACCGAAACTCCAACCAACCCTATTTCAGGAACTTTGCACTGGCCATGATCAACCAGATTACGCTCACCGCAGCCGACGACTGGCACCTTCACCTTCGCGATGGCGCCATGCTGCAAACCGTTGTCGGCCACAGTGCCCATCAGTTCAGTCGCGCCATGGTGATGCCCAACCTGACCCCACCTGCAACCCGCTGCAGCGAACTACTCGCCTACCGACA
>JAESTY010000096.1 GCA_016763355.1 Immundisolibacteraceae bacterium | reverse complement strand
GGTTTTTAGCGCATGGCTAAGGGGCCGAGCGCAGATATCAACTTTTGGTGCGACAACCAACCTTAGCCCAGTCACGGTGTAAGGTTTGCCTTGGCCGATAGGGTGCCCAGAACATCGTTTATTTTTGAATTGCTGCAGCCCGTTGTTGGCGCGTGCAGAGCCTGGGCAATTACAAAACCACCCAACCCCATCCAACTCAACTCAACAAAAACCCCTCATAGCCCTTCTGCGCCACCTCAGCACAGATCTGCCGATAGTTAGCGGCCCCACCCACATACACCAGAAACACCCGTGGCTTGCCGGGAATATTGGCACCGATATACCAGGAGTCGGTACCGGTAAACAGGGTAGCGTCAGCGATCTCCGCAGAATGCCGCACCCAGTTATCTTCGGCCTCGGCGGTTGATTCGATGCGCTGGTAGCCATGCTCCTGCATATAGCTGATGCAGTCGGTGAGCCAGTCGATGTGGTCTTCAATCGCCAACGGCATGTTGTAGAGCACGGAAGGGCTCTGCGGGCCGGTGATGGCAAAAAAATTCGGCAGGCCATGAACGGTTAATCCCAGATTGGTGCGCGGACCCTCGGCCCAGTGATCGGCCAAATTAATGCTTTCACCGCGAGGGTTAATCCGCAGCAGCGGGCCGGTCATCGCATCAAATCCAGTGGCATAAATAATGACGTCTAGCTCGGTATCGCCTGCGCTGGTGCGGATGCCATTGGGAGTAATCTCTTCGATCGGTGTAGCGCGAATATCCACCAGGGTGACGTTGCTGCGGTTATAGGTTTCGTAGTAGTCGGTTTCTAGCGGCGGACGCTTGGTGACATAGGCGTAGTTTTTCGGGGTGAGCATGTCGGCTACCGCCGGATCATCAACCCGCTGGCGAATTTTCTCGCGCATGAACTCGGCGGCGGTGTCGTTGGCTTCTTGATTGGTAATCAAATCTCCAAAACTACCGGCAAACATTTCAAAACCGCCGGCTGCGTAGGCGCGTTCGTATTGTTGATGACGCTCTTCATCACTGACCGCAAGCGCAGAGGGCAACATGCCTGGGTAATTAACCCCCAGAAAGGAATTACGTGCGTCTCGGCGGATTTGCGGGTAGTGCTGTTTAAATTCGCGTTCGTCCTGCTCGGTGTTGGGCCGATTGCGAATCGGGGCGGCGTAGTTAGGCGTGCGTTGAAACACGGTGAGATGTTTGGCCTGCTTGGCGACTTCGGTGATCACCTGAATACCGCTGGCACCGGTGCCGATAACCGCCACCCTTTTACCGCTGAAATCGATCTCCTGCTGCGGCCATTTGGCGGTTAAATAAACCGCACCACTAAAATCATTGATCCCTTCAACATCCGGCAGGGTCGATGCCGACAGCACGCCCGCCCCGGAGACCAGATAGCGGGCGGTTTGGGTATTACCATCGTCGGTATCGACCACCCAATGACAGGCCGCTTCATCGAACTTAGCACCGACAATGCGGGTGTTCATCACCATGCTATTACGCAGATCAAACCGATCAGCGACGTGATTCAGGTAGGCAAGAATCTCCGGCTGGGCGGCGAAACGTTCTGACCATTGCCACTCCTGCTGTAACTCTTCTGAAAACGAGTAGGAGTAGTGATAACTCTCGATATCGCAGCGAGCGCCCGGGTAGCGGTTCCAGTACCAGGTGCCACCCACATCGCCGCCGGCTTCAAAGGTTTTGACTTTTAGTCCGAGTTTTTCACGCAGACTGTAGGTGGCATAAATGCCTGCAAACCCGGCACCGATAATAATGGCGTCCAGTTGGGTCTGGTGAGAATCTGAGTCAGAGGTATTGCTGGTCAACAGGAGGCTCCGGTTAAAGATTGGGCAGGCTAGTCTACGCTGATCAATTGGCAGTAATATTGGTAGTTTCAGAATTGTTTTTAGGGGTTATTTGGCTGCCATTGCAGACCTATTAACCATCAACCAAACTCAACAAACCTAAACGAAAATCGCATGAGGCCTTTGGCAAAATAGGGCTGATCGGTCTATGCTCAGCTTTGTTACACACCCTGAGCGACAGTTGGTTAAGAGTCAGGCGGCTATGAAGCAAAGGCAATCACATGAAACGTAGGCAATTCATCAGCGCATCAATTGTCGGAGGCGTGGTTCTAGGCCTGGGAGGACTAGTAGCCATTAGGCCTGGCCGTGCAACGAATCAACAGCCGTTAACCATTACAGCTGCGTTGGCCACCCTAAAGGCCTTGTCAACAAACCAGCTGACCGCTAGCAGACTATGGACGCCTCAACAAATTTTTAGCCACTGCGCCCAAAGTATCGAATATTCGATTTCTGGTTTTCCACAACAAAGACCCGCCTGGTTTAAAAGTACCGTGGGTCATCTGGCTTTTTCTGTGTTTGCTGCGCAGGGCGCAATGAGCCACGGCCTGAGTGACTCCATTCCTGGCGCACCGGCTTTTGCTACTGATGAAACCAACATTCCAGCGTTAAACCGATTGATAGAGGCACTGATCACGTTCGAACAACATGCAGGCCCACTAGCGCCCCATTTTGCCTACGGTGCACTATCCAGAGCAGACTATGAATTGGCCCATGTGATGCATCTGTATAACCACCTGGAAGAAATCGTCAGCTAACAAGCTGTTACGGGTAAAAGCCATTTATGGGCCATGTAATCATGGCCACTTAAGCCTATAAGAGCTCACTGCTCTTGCTGCAATAGGAGCCCGACAGCTAGCGCTTTAAATCCCGATAAAAATTCTCGTGAGCGCCCAGCGCTAACAATTCCAGGGCCAGCCGGTCGCCGTCAAAGCTATAGCCTAATAACTGTTCCTGTTTGTTCATCTTAAATTTGTAGACCCGCAAAAACGCCAGGCCACCTTTGTTACGCTCAGCCTGATCCGGGGATTTCACCAGTGATTTAATAGCACTATCAAGATCACGTTTTTGTAATTTGGTGAGCTTGTTAACCTTGTTTTTAAAATTTGGCGTCTGTAATACGACCATACCGTTAGCCAAAGTCGAAAGGTTCTAACTTGCCGGCCTGGCGCTCAGCTTCAGCAATAATGGCCTGCTTTACGAACTCGTAAGGTAAGTCTGGATTGTCTTCCATCATCTCGCCAATTTTGGCCCAATGCTCGATCTGCTTAGGGGTTGTTCGATTTAGGGCCTTTGCCATAATCGTGGCCTTTTCGACCAGACCCTGATCTAGCCTGACACTCGCGGTAGCCATGCTGCTTCTCCTGTTAAACGCCCCGATTGTAGCGAGTCGCCACAAAGACAGCGATATGCCTCACGCCTTGTCCTAACCGCTAGTGGTTGAGTTTATTGACAAGCACCCCGCTAAAACCCCTAATGAGATAGGCATAAATAAACACGGGAGCGAGACATCAATGATCGAAACACTGGGTAGCCTGGGTAGTTTTATCGGCGGATTTGGGGTGATCATTTCGGTGGTCTATCTGGCGATACAAATTCGCCAGAACACCAAATCACTCAGTAGTGCTGCCTATCAGCAGATAGTGACCTCAATCTCTGACTGGAGCAGGGCGGTTGCGATGGACCCTGAGGCGGTGAGGATTGTTTCTTCGGGCATCAACGACGACGGATTATTAACACCGGCAGAACTGGCCCAATTCGATCTGCTGATGGTCAGCCTGCTACGAAACTACGAGAACGTTCACTTTCAGTACCTGTCCGGCGCATTGCCAGAAAGCTCCTGGCACGGTTGGTCGAGCCGTATTTTAGGCACCTTAAATAACCCTGGATCACTGAGTTGGTGGCGACGTCAGCAGGGCGCCTATTCACCGAGTTTTCAACAATTTGTTGACCTGGGCATCGGCCAGCATACCGAAACCGCCATACCGCTTTGGACCGGCAATGCCTAGCTGCTGATTCGACCTACTCGCTTACTGCTCCCTAGCGCGCCAACACCACACCGGCTAAATCAATCACATCGAGCACGGTACCGTTGCCTTCCATAATCCGCACCACCTTATCGCCAATACGGCGCAGTTCGGTGCCGTCCTGAAGGTTGGGCAGGGCTTTTCGTAAATCATCGGGTAACGGGTAGGCGTGACTCAACAGCTCTGCATTGAGCACCTCACCCTGGCTGACTTTGGTTTGCCACCCTGGCGGTAATTGACCGCCGCGAGCCAGTTTTTTCTGCAGGCCGGGTGGTAGCTGCTTCTGTTTTTTAGCTTTGCCCTTGGCTTTACCTTTGCCAGAGCTGTGCTGGGAATTTTCGCTGCGGTAGTAGTCAACAATACTGGAACGTTCTGACTGGCTAAATGTTGAGCCTGGTCTATTGCTACCTTTATCGGCCTTTTGCTTGTTCTGCTGTGGTTTTGAAGCCTGCTGGTTGTGCTGTGATGCCCGCTGTTCAAGCTGGTTATCGGCCTGTTGTCCCCAGCCAAACCAGCGCTGCATAAAGGACTGTTCGGTTCCCCCGGCTTCGGACTCATCAGCCAGAACCGTGCCAGTGGATAACACTGCGGTAATGCAGAGCAGTCCCATTAGACTTAATTTTGAATTTCGCATGCTGTTCTCCAGTTAAACCCGGGGTGGTCAGGGCTGGCGGGTTAATTCGTTTTCGTCTGTATGGTCAAACTCTTTGCCATAAATCGACAGCTGAGTGTTCTGAAAATATTTCATCTTGCCGTTACCGACGGTAATGGTGCGGCTAAAGCTGTTGGTTCTGGCTTTATCCTTCATGAAGGGCGATTGAATGATATTCCAGTCTGAATGATCTGCAGCTGCCTGAACATCGAGAGTGACCTGACCGTTTTGATCAACTTTTGAATCAAACTTGCCACCGGCCAACACACAGACCGCGCGGGGAATGATCAGTGAGTTGATCACCGTGCCGGTGCTGGCATCCCACATCCAGTATCCGGTTTCGTCGTGGATTTTTTCATGTTTGATTTTGTGCATCACTTCAAGGTGATAACGCACCACAGCCAGAACCTCTGACTCAGCATTTTTGACATCTCCCACCGCTGTGTAGGTAATGGTTTCGCTGTAAGGGCTTAGTTCGGAACCCACTTGCTCAGGTGCAAGGTCGCTACCTTTATCACCTTTCCAGACACCGACCAGCTCTGCCAGGGGACCAAAATCAACTCTGTTACTGATAAATATCACCTTTGTTTAACACGGCTATTGATGCCGCCTGCTGACACGCATCTGACCAATTTTAGAGAAATACCAACCTACCCACTAGGACAAAAATAAAAACCACTTTAGGTCCACTTTAAACCCATGTGCTGGGCCAGCTTAATACCTCATCCGGCAAAGCACCGCATCTAGACCTGATTCATCCAACACAACTGCCAACCCCTTCTAGTAGTAGAGGGCATGGAAGAATAGGAAATTTTTGAACCAACATGGCACTTACTAGGGTCAATAATATTAAAAAAAATCTGGGCATTTCAATAAACCGAATTAATACGCCCATTTTAAATAAATAGCCCCCCAATTAAAACCAGCTCCAAACGCCACTAGCACAAGGTTATCGCCCTTATCTAATTTTGACTCCCAGTCCCATAGGCATAAAGGGATAGAACCCGAACTTGTATTGCCATATTTTTGAATATTAACCATCACCCTATCCGGCGCTATATTAATTAAGTTTTGAACTGATTCGACGATTCTTAGGTTGGCTTGATGAGGGACCAAATAAGCGAGATCTTCCGGCTTCAGAGAATTTCTATCCATTATTCTTTGGGATACGTCTACCATTTTTGAAACCGCCCATTTAAAAACGATTTTGCCTTCTTGGTAGACAACGTGCTGACCTTCATCAATGGTCTTATGACTAGGCGGGTTAGCAGAGCCCCCGGCCTTCTGGCCCAAATATTTCCAGCCGGAACCGTCACTCTCTAAAATTGAATCTTGAACACCCAACCCTTCTGTATTCGGTTCCAGCATGACGGCACCGCCGCCATCACCAAAAATCGTCGCTGTATCGCGATCGCTATAATTTAAAACAGTCGACATTTTGTCGAAACCGCAGACGATAACCTTTTTATATTGTCCGCTCTCAATAAATTTAGCCGCCGTAGCGAGTGCAAATAGAAATCCGGAACAAACCGCATGAATATCGTACCCAAACCCACTGACGATTCCGGCTTTATGCATGGTCAAATTGGCCGATGCAGGGGCCATCATATCAGCAGTAGCCGTGGCAAAAATCAGTAAATCAATCTCATCTGAATTAGTGTTAGTGTTTTCCATTAACTTAATAACGGCAGG
>JAESTY010000095.1 GCA_016763355.1 Immundisolibacteraceae bacterium | reverse complement strand
GCTGAAAATCCAGATAAATGGCCGCAAAGTAGTAAACAAACCTTGTAAATTGCGAGGCTCGCTGCTACATTGTGCGCCCTTCGTAGCAGGCGCGTAGCTCAGTTGGTTAGAGCACCACCTTGACATGGTGGGGGTCGTTGGTTCGAATCCAATCGCGCCTACCAAATACAGCAGGCATCGCAGCGCGGTGCCTTTTTTATTCTCTACCTGCACTCCTGCAGTGCTACCACGTGACCATTGGTAGAGGTCACCACTGAATTTATTAATCGAGACCAGCATGCCAGCCATTACGCTCCCGGATGGGAGTCAACGCCAATTTGACCAAGCAGTATCTGTGCATCAGGTAGCTGCAGATATTGGCGCGGGTCTGGCACGGGCGGCTCTGGGCGGAAAAATCAATGGTGAACTGGTCGATACCAGCTATTTAATCGAGCAGGATAGCGAGCTGGCGATCATTACCGCCAAAGATGATGATGGCCTGGAAATTATTCGCCACTCTACCGCACACCTGTTAGCTCAGGCGGTCAAATCACTATTTCCAGAGGCCCAGGTCACCATCGGGCCGGTGATTGATGATGGCTTTTATTACGATTTCGCTTACGAACGCCCCTTTACTCCAGAAGATTTTAAAGCCATTGAAAAACGGATGGCAGAACTGGCTAAGGCCAACATCCCTCTGACCCGTACTACCCAGGGTCGTGACGATGCGGTCAAGTTTTTCAACGATCTTGGCGAGAAATACAAAGCAGAAATTATCGGCGACATTCCCGAAGATGCCGATATATCTCTTTATCAGCAAGGCGATTTTATCGACCTTTGCCGGGGACCCCACGTTCCATCAACGGGTCACCTAAAAGCATTTAAATTGACCAAGCTGGCGGGTGCTTACTGGCGCGCCGATGCCAACAACGAGATGCTGCAACGCATCTACGGCACCGCCTGGGCCAACAAGCAGCAGCTTAAAGAATATCTGACCCGAATCGAAGAAGCAGAAAAACGCGACCATCGAAAAATAGCCAAGCAACTCGACCTGTTTCATTTACAGGAAGAAGCACCCGGCATGGTTTTCTGGCACCCTAAGGGCTGGACGCTCTACCAGCAGGTAGAGCAGTACATCCGCCAGGTAATGGACCAGAACGGCTATCAGGAAGTACGTACGCCGCAAGTCGTCGATCGTAAGCTCTGGGAAAAGTCAGGGCACTGGGAAAATTTTGGTGCCAATATGTTCACCACCCAGTCAGAAAACCGCGAATATGCGGTGAAACCGATGAACTGTCCCGGTCATATCCAGATCTACAACCGCGGTTTACGTTCCTATCGGGATTTACCGTTGCGACTAGCCGAATTTGGCAGCTGCCACCGCAATGAGCCTTCCGGCACTTTGCACGGTCTCATGCGGCTGCGAAATTTTGTTCAGGACGACGCTCATATTTTCTGTACCGAAGAACAGATTCAGCAGGAAGTCGCGACTTTTAATGAACTGCTGTTTGATGTTTATAAAAACTTCGGCTTCACCGATATATTGATCAACCTTTCCACTCGGCCGACTCAACGTGTCGGTAGTGATGAAGTTTGGGACAAAGCCGAACAGGCACTGCAACAGGCCCTTGATAGTAGCGGTCTGGATTGGGCCCTACTGCCGGGCGAAGGTGCCTTTTATGGCCCTAAAATAGAATTTTCATTGCGTGACTCACTACAAAGAGTTTGGCAATGCGGCACCATTCAGGTTGACTTCTCCATGCCTGAACGATTGGATGCCAACTATATTGCTGAAGATGGTAGCCGCGAGACTCCGGTCATGCTGCACCGGGCCATCCTTGGATCGCTCGAACGTTTTATCGGCATTCTGATAGAAGAGCACGCCGGCGCATTACCAACCTGGTTGTCTCCTAATCAAGCCGTGGTGATCAATATCACCGATGAACAGGCCGAATATGCCAGTGAAGTGGCAAAGAAATTATCAAATCAGCAGATTAGGTCCGCTGCTGACTTGAGAAACGAGAAAATGGGCTATAAAATTCGCGAACATACGTTGCAACGCGTTCCTTACCTGCTGATTGTGGGTAATCGTGAACGCGATGCGGCAGAAGTGGCTGTGCGCACGCGTGGTGGTGAGGATCTAGGTAGCATGAGTGTTGATGCATTCATGGCGCTTATCCAGGCCGACATTGCGAGCCGCGGCCAAGTAGTTTTGGAGGACTAAAGCATCGCCAAAAAGGACCAGACCCGAATTAATGACCTGATCACGGTCTCCGAAGTGCGGCTGATAGCCGCGGACGGAGAGCAGCTTGGCGTGGTTTCTACCAGCCAGGCACAGGAACTCGCACTCGATGCCGGTATGGATCTTGTTGAGATTTCCCCGGGAGCAGAACCGCCAGTATGCAAAATCATGGATTTCGGTAAATTTTTATATACCGAAAGCAAGAAAAAAGCAGCTGCTAAAAAGAACCAGAAGCAGGTACAGGTCAAAGAAATTAAATTTCGACCTCGAACCGATTCTGGGGACTATGGGGTCAAACTCCGAAACCTGGAGAAGTTCTTACTTAACGGTGATCGCGCCAAAGTAACGATGCGTTTCCGGGGCCGTGAAATGGCTCATCAGGAACTGGGTAGAAACCTGCTACAGCGGGTTGAAAAAGATTTAGAAGAAATCGCGGTGGTTGAACAATTTCCGCGTATGGAAGGCCGTCAGATGGTGATGGTATTAAGTCCGCGCAAATAGGCGGATAGAGTTAAACCGCTTTTTGTTTATTGAAATTTATTGAACACGTGGAGCAGTAGCTGTGCCAAAGCTAAAAACCAATCGGGGCGCCGCCAAGCGGTTTCGTCGCACCGCATCAGGGAAGGTGAAACTGACGCAGTCTCATCGTCGTCATATCCTGACCAAGAAATCGACCAAGCGGAAACGTCACCTGCGTAGTCCTGCATATGCCTGTAAGGCAGATGCAGCCATGATCGTACGTTTAATACCCTACAGTTAAAACCCAACTTAACCGTTACTTAATTTAACTGCAGCCATTCTTTTCACGGTGATTGAATTATGCCAAGAGTAAAACGGGGCGTTACCGCTCGCGCCCGCCATAAAAAAGTTCTTAAACTCGCACGCGGATATCGCGGCGCTCGTAGTCGTGTTTATCGCGTTGCTGTCCAGGCCGTTACCAAAGCCGGTCAATATGCCTATCGTGACCGTAAGCAGCGTAAACGTCAGTTCCGTTCACTCTGGATTGTGCGTATTAATGCTGCCGCTCGTAATAACGGTCTTTCTTATAGTCGTTTGATTGATGGCATGAATAAGGCCGACATCAATATTGACCGTAAGGTGCTGGCTGAACTGGCAGTGAGCGACCCCCAGGCGTTTACCGCTGTTGCTGAACAGGCTAAGTCTGCGTTACAACCTGCCTGATTCGGTCCGTCAAAACGGATCGCTCGCCACACAAATCTGACCGGTGTTCTGACAATGACGGATGTAGATGAGTTGGTCGCTGCTGCAATCGATGAGATTGCAGCAGCCGAGACCGCCGCTAAACTCGACGCCGTTCGGGTTGGCTATCTGGGTAAAAAGGGTCATCTGACCTTATTATTGCGGCAGCTCGGTGGCATGACACCCGAACAGCGGCCAATATTTGGTGACGCTATCAATGGTGCCAAACAGCAGGTCGCCACCGAAATTAACCAACGCCGAGAGCACCTGCAACAGCAGGAGCTGGCCAAGCAATTGGCCCAGGAAAGCATCGATGTCACCCTGCCCGGTCGAGGCAATCAACCCGGTGGCCTACACCCGATTACTCGCACCCAGCAGCGCATCGAATCGCTGTTTCAGCAACTTGGGTTTGAAATTCACGCTGGCCCCGAACTCGAAGACGATTACCATAACTTCGAAGCGCTGAACATTCCTGCGGACCACCCTGCACGAGCTATGCACGACACCTTTTATTGCGACGGTGGGCTATTACTCAGGACCCATACATCGCCCGTTCAGGTTCGAGCGATGGAGAACCAAAAACCACCTCTGCGCCTGATTGCGCCGGGTCGTGTCTACCGACGCGATTCCGATTTAACCCATACACCGATGTTCCATCAGGTTGAGGGTTTATTGGTGGATCG
>JAESTY010000094.1 GCA_016763355.1 Immundisolibacteraceae bacterium | reverse complement strand
TCTCCCAGGAACAGCCGGATGAGCTCACGGTGATGCTGGATGATGTTCTGAATAAGCGGTTTTTTCTGCAAACCGGAACGGTTGCTAGCGCGGGGCAGTTGCGTGGTCCTAACCATAGCACTCTATTTGAAATTGCCGAGGGTGATTACAGCCTACGCGAGGGAGAAGATCAGTTCACCCTAGTTGCGGTTGCGGCGTTAGAAAATGGCTTACGGCTTCGTAAAGAATGGCACTTCTATCGTGGTAGTTATCAAGTGCAACTGGTGAGCACGTTGATCAACGAATCGACCCAGCCCTGGCAAGGCGCGTTTTATAATCAGCTCGTCCGTACCCCCGGCGACGGTGCTGAGAGATCCTTTTTGACGCCAGCTTCCTATGAGGGCGCTGCTTATTTTACCCCGGAAACGAAATATCAAAAAACCGATTACGACGAGATAATAGAAGAGCCTTTAGCCTTGGCAACCGATTCTGGTTGGGCGGCAATGTTGGAACATTATTTTGCTGCTGCGGTCATTCCACAAAATATTAAGCAGTTTTATACCAAGGCATTAAGTGAAGGACGTTTCGCGGTCGGTACTTTAGGTCCAACACAGCATCTGCAACCGGGAGAACAAATAGTCGATACAGCAACTTTCTATATCGGCCCGAAAGAGCAGCATCGGTTGAATCAAGTTGCTACTGGCCTGGAATTAACAACTGATTTCGGCTTACTCACCTTCTTAGCTGAGCCACTTTTTTGGTTACTTTCCTGGTTACATGGTTTATTTGGTAACTGGGGTTGGGCAATCATTGGGGTCACCGTGTCGCTAAAAGCCCTGTTTTATCCACTGTCGGCTGTCGGTTATAAGTCGATGGCGCGGATGAAGGGCGTGCAGCCAAAAATGTTAGCGCTACGTGAAGCCTATGCTGACGATAAAACCTTACTTAATCAGAAAATGATGGAGTTATACCGCAACGAGAAAATCAACCCGTTGGGTGGTTGTATGCCTATTCTGATTCAAATTCCGGTATTTATCGCACTCTACTGGGTCCTGCTTGAGAGCGTCGAGCTCAGACAGGCGAGCTTTATATTCTGGCTCACTGACCTTTCACAATCCGATCCTTACTATGTTCTACCAATCATCATGGGAATTAGTATGGTCATTCAGCAGCGTCTAAACCCTGCCCAAATGGATCCAATTCAGCAGAAGGTGATGATGGCGATGCCGGTGGTGTTCACGTTCTTCTTCCTGATGTTTCCTGCTGGTCTGGTGCTCTATTGGGTAGTTAATAATATTCTTTCAATCTTGCAGCAGTGGTCGATTACACGAAAATTTGAAGCGGCTTGATTGAGTTTTTATTAGTTAGTTAATCTGTAAATAGATATCTATTCAGGAGGGCAAGGATGATCGATACCATCGTTGCTCGGGCTACTCCACCAGGTAGGGGGGGGGTAGCTATTGTCCGTCTTTCTGGCCCTCAAGCGGGACCCATCGCTACAGCAATTGGGGGTGAACTGCCGACCCCTCGCCATGCAGCACTGAGAACTTTTGTCGATGCTCAGGGCAATGCGATTGATAGTGGTTTATTGCTCTACTTTGCCGCACCCAATTCCTTCACCGGAGAGGCGGTGGTGGAATTGCAATGTCACGGCGGACCGCTTGTGGTTGATGCATTACTAAGCCAGGCAATCGAGCTTGGCGCACGATTGGCAGAACCTGGTGAGTTTAGCCAGCGCGCGTTCCTGAATGATCGGATCGATCTTGCCCAGGCAGAAGCTATCGCTGATCTGATTGATGCCTCTAGCCAGCAAGCAGTTCGAGGTGCTCAAAGAGTACTTCAGGGCGATTTTTCCGCTCAAATACATCAGTTGACCGATAAGCTGATCGCATTGCGTATCTATATCGAAGCGGCTCTGGATTTTCCTGAAGAAGAGGACGATTTTCTTGCAGACCAGTCGGTTAAAGATCAGCTTGTAGCGTTAATTTCGGATTGTGATCAGCTTACTGAGTCTGTTCATCAAGGCCAGCTGCTTCGGGACGGTATTAAGGTAGTGATCGGTGGTTCGCCGAATGTGGGTAAATCTACCCTCTTGAATGCTTTATCCGGTCAGCAACGAGCGCTGGTGACCGACATTGCAGGTACCACTCGAGATCTGATTAAAGAATCGATTCTGATTGATGGCATGCCGCTGGAGATTATAGATACGGCTGGATTAAGGGAGACCGATGACCCAGTTGAACAAGCTGGTATAGCACTGGCAGAACAGGCTATTAGCAGTGCAGATTTAGTACTTTTTATCACCACTGCAGACAATATAGATGTAGATAGCAGCAAATTTAAGCAGCTAGCGCCGGAAGCCGCCATTATTCAGGTCGTCAATAAGATCGATCTTCGGGCTGACTCTCCTCATAGTGAACACCAAGCAGGGTATCAACGGGTCTACTTGTCAGCCAAAACAGGAGCAGGATTACCCTTGCTGCGGCAAAAAATCGCAGAGATTGCTGGGTTCCGCCCGGCAGAAGAAGGGGTATTTATCGCTAGGAGACGTCACCTAGATGCGCTTAATAAAACTGCTCAGGCGATTTCAGACGGTAATCAGTCCCTGCTTAAATATGGTGCGGGTGAGCTGCTCGCCGAGGAACTTCGTTTGGCTCAACAGTTCCTGGCTGAAATAACCGGTGAATTTTCTAGCGATGATTTACTCGGCGAAATTTTTAGTAGTTTCTGTATTGGTAAATAGCGATGGAAAACAGGCTTTCTAGTCAAATAAATCAACCCAGACCCGTGGTGCTGTGTTTTTCTGGTCATGACCCAGGAGGTGGTGCAGGCATACAGGCGGATATCGAGGCTATCGGCGCCGCCGGCGGTCATGCTGCAACCTGCATAACTGCATTAACTGATCAGGATAGTCAGCGTTTATATAGTTATCAGTCTGTTGATCCAGCACTTTTAAAAGCACAGGCTGATCACATCATCGCTGATTTTAAGCCGGTTGTGATTAAGGTTGGCATGGTTGGTAGTCATGCAATTCTTGCGGTCATCGCTGACATTGTTCGTGCTTACCCTGATTTGGCGTTGATAATCGACCCCGTACTCTCAACCGGAGGGGGTGCAGCCCTGTCAGAGTCAGATTTTGTGACTCAACTAGCAAAACAGTTGATTCCTGTTAGCACATTGGTCACACCAAATAGCGATGAGTTGTCCAGGTTGTGCCCTGGCCTTGATCAGGCAGCGGGCGCAGCCAGGTTAATAGAATCAGGTTGCTCCGCAGTGCTCGTAACCGGAACTCATCTCGATAGTGATGATGTGGTGAATACGCTTTATCGGCAGGGTCAGCCACCTTTATCAAAGCGCTGGCCGAGGTTATCGGGCGAATATCACGGCAGTGGCTGCACCCTGGCTAGTTATATTGCCGGGGTATTTGCTCAAACTCGGAATTTAGAGATGGCGGTTTTGCAGGGCCAGCAATATACCTGGGACTCTCTAGGGATGGCTGATCGGTTGGGCGAGGGTCAATCAATTCCTAATAGACTGATTAGGGTGGTGAAATAGTGAATAACAAAAAAATTCATGGTCTTTATGCGATTGCAGACACATCGGTAATTAGTGAGCAGATGCTGTTGCAACGCACTAAGGCCGTGCTGCAAGGCGGCGCCAGGGTAGTCCAGTATCGCGATAAACAAAATTCTGCATCCCAGCGCCTGCAGCAGGCACAGGCTTTGCGTCAATTAACTGCTGAATACCAGGCTATCTTTATTATTAATGATGATTTTCATTTGGCAGTCGAGGTCGGTGCAGATGGTGTGCACCTGGGTGAAGAGGATGGCGCGCTAGTCACTGCCAGGAACTACTTTCGAGATAACAATCAGGATCAGGCGTTGATTGGTATCTCCTGCTATAACCAGCTAACACTGGCTCTCGCAGCCGAGCAGGAGGGGGCCGACTATGTTGCTTTTGGCCGCTGTTATTCCTCCACAACTAAACCCGGCGACCGTTATGTTACGCAGGCAGAGCTTGTCCAAGCCCGTCAGCAGCTGACCATTCCCATGGTCGCGATTGGTGGAATCACCACTACTAACACGCCGGAATTGATCGACGCCGGAGTGGATTCAGTGGCGGTGATTGCCGCGCTATTTGATGTCGAAGACAGTCGACAGGCTGCCAAGGAATTTTGTCAGCTCCTGGGTTAATTTAAGTTTTATCAAAATTGAACGCCAAATCACTATTCATATCTTTTGTTCTTAGTCGGAGACCACAATGATCACTGATCAACCTCTTTATCAACGGGCCTGTGAGGTGATTCCCGGCGGTGTTAACTCGCCAGTGCGAGCGTTTAATGGTGTCGGTGGAGAACCTTTGTTTATCGAGCGTGCTCTGGGGGCCTGTCTGTTCGACCGCGAGGGTAAACGCTATATCGATTATGTAGGTTCCTGGGGTCCGATGATCATGGGCCATGCTCACCCCGAAGTGTTATCGGCGTTGGCGGAGAGTGCTGCCAAAGGTACTTCGTTTGGTGCGCCAACACTGGCCGAGGTGGAATTAGCCGAGTTACTGGTTGCCATGGTGCCGTCGATGGATCAGGTAAGGCTGGTCAACTCAGGAACCGAAGCGACCATGAGTGCGATTCGTTTGGCACGTGGATATACCGGTCGAAACAAGATCGTTAAATTTGAAGGCTGTTACCACGGCCACGCCGATAGTTTGTTGGTTAAAGCGGGTTCTGGGGCGTTAACTTTGGGAGTGCCATCCTCCCCAGGGGTGCCGGCTGAGTTAGCTGAGTTGACCTTAACCCTGGGGTTTAATGATGCAGACCAGGTGGCTGAATTATTCGCGGCACAAGGAGCTGAAATCGCTTGTCTGATTGTTGAACCAGTTGCCGGCAATATGGGTTGTATCCCACCTGATCCAGGTTTTTTACAGCGTTTACGACAACTTTGTACTGAGCAGGGTGTGGTATTGATTTTTGATGAAGTGATGAGTGGTTTTCGGGCAGCGCCGATGGGAGCTCAGGTTCTTTATGAGGTTACTCCAGATCTAACTACGCTCGGCAAAGTTGTTGGCGGTGGACTGCCAGTCGGTGCGTTTGGCGGGCGCTTGGAGATCATGCAGCAATTGGCCCCGGTTGGCCCAGTTTATCAGGCAGGAACCCTGTCAGGAAACCCACTAGCGACAGCGGCAGGATTGAAGACACTTGAACTATTAGCCCGACCCGGTCAGTTTGAAGCCATTCAGCAAGCAACCATTAAATTAACGGATGGTATTGCTGAGTTGGCTGAGCGCCATGGTGTGCCGATGGTTATTAACCGAGTCGGTTCCATGTTTGGTCTGTTTTTTACCGACGCAGACAGCGTGACTAATTTTGCAGCCGCGACCGCCTGTAATACCGACCGCTATGCGAAGTTTTTTCATCTGTTGTTAGAGCATGGGGTCTACATCGCCCCCTCTGCTTACGAAACAGGTTTTGTCGGTGCAGCTCATTCTGAGCAGGAGCTGGCTGAAACCCTTGCCGTGATGGATAAAGTATTACCCCTACTTTGAGCGGATGAACTGATCGATTTATCTGGTTTTGGTGGTTAAGGTAAGGTTGTTTTAACAATTAATCTTAATGCGAATCATTCTTAGTTAGGTTATCATCTTTCTGGATGTTCCCGTGAGATAACTAAGTAGCCGGGTTCGGTCAGTCATGTTTGTTGAATTTAAAACACTATTTTGAAAGGGATGATGAAATGAAAGCCAAGTTTATAGCCGCAGTGGCCCTGGCGGCTCTGGTAGTAATACCCGCCGCGGCGCAGCCAACGGCAGAGTTACAGGAGCTAAAACAAACTGTGCAATTGTTGTTGCAGCGGATTGAACAGCTGGAAAATCAGCAGCAGGAAATTGTCGTTGCCCAGGAAACTATCGTTGAGCGAGTTGAAAATTCAGCAGCCTCACAGCTAGCACAGTGGGCAGAAAAGACAACGATTGGCGGTTACGGAGAACTGCATTGGAATAATACCAACGAGACTAAAGAGGTTGATCTTCATCGTTTCGTGCTCTTTTTCGGTCATCAGTTTACCGCCAATTTACGTTTTTTCTCTGAGCTAGAGGTGGAGCACTCAATCGCCGGTGATGATAAAAATGGAGAGGTTGAGCTCGAACAGGCCTATATCGAATATGACATCAATGATAGCCATCGAGTTTTAGGTGGGCAGTTTCTTATTCCAGTGGGTATTATTAATGAAACCCATGAGCCGGATACTTTTTACGGCGTGGAGCGGAATAATGTCGAAAAAAACATTATTCCAGCAACCTGGTGGGAAGCTGGTGTGATGTTCAGCGGTGAGCTTGGCAGTGGTTTTGGCTATGACCTGGCAGTCCATTCAGGATTAAAAGCTGAAAAAAACGGTGCCTTTACCTTTAAACCTCGCGATGGCAGGCAAAAGGTCAGTCAGGCAGATGCTAGCGATGGAGCGGTGACTGCCCGAATTAAATACTCCGGGATAGCCGGTTTAGCATTGGCGGCTACTGTTCAACACCAGGGAGATATGGCACAGAGCGAATCTGGATTAGATGATGCTTCAGGTTTGTTGTTTGAAACTCATGTAGTTTATGAAAATGGCCCCTTTGGATTACGTGCCCTCTATGCCCAGTGGGATATTGACGGTGACGAAGCTAAGGCACTTGGACGTGATGAACAGGATGGCTGGTACGTTGAGCCTTCTTATCGTTTAAACAAAAATTGGGGCGTGTTTATTCGCCAGTCTGCCTGGGATAATGAAGCCGGCGGCAACGGTGATAGTGAATTCAAACAGCTGGATCTTGGCGTAAACTACTGGCCTCATGAAAATGTCGTGATCAAATTGGACTGGATCGACCAGGACGCGCCTAGCGGTAGCACCAAGCCTGATGAAGATGGCTTTAATGTGGGAATTGGCTATCAGTTCTAATCAAGGCCATTTGTTAAGCAAAACAGTAAGATCGATTAGGCGGAGTACGTTATGCGTGCTCTGCCTTTTTTGCGTTCTACCCGTGACGGTTATTGCTGTTGAATATTTGAGCAAAGACCAGTTTTTGGTATCGGTCTTTAAAGAGTCGTCACCTGAAGCCAAAGTTGTCTGGTTACGGGGTGAATTACGCCAATCGGTAGAACAGATACTCGGTCATCGATATGCGGGGTTGCGAATCCGTTACTGGCGTAGCCAGTCTGCAGATGATCGGACTGCCTGGGTATTAGATGAGATTGGCAAAGAGTTGCCGATCACAGCAGGTTTTGTGGTCGCCAATAATACTATCGAGTCGGTACAGATATTGGCGTTTCGGGAGAGTCGTGGCGGAGCGGTTCGTTACCCTTCTTTTACCAGACAGTTCCAGGAATTATCCTTGACCGGTGACCACTATCTAGATGGTCACATCGATGGTATCTCCGGTGCTACTTTGTCGGTTCGGGCCATTACTCGGCTTAGTCGACTCGCGCTTTTTCTACATCAACAGGTCACAGCTCAGTGAATTCCAACCAGCAGCGGCAACGTCGTCATCAACAATGGCGCAACTGGCATTTATGGTCCGGCGTATTGTCAGTTGTTGTGCTGTTAAATCTGGCAGTCACCGGTATAGCGCTTAACCATACCGATGATCTCTCGCTTTCAAGCCGCTATTTAGGTAGTAACTGGCTATTACGTTGGTACGGTTTTAAAGCCCCTGGCCAGGTTCAAAGCGTTACTTTTGATAGTGGCCAGGCATTGCAATTAGACGACCAGCTGTTGATCGATAAGCGCCAGATTGGTGAGGGCTTTAGTGATTTAGCGGCGGTTTGTGTGAGCGATGATGTGCTGGTGGTTACCACCCAATCAGAAGTGGTGTTATCAACACTCCAAGGTGAGTTAATAGAACGTCTCGGGTTGCCGCCTTCCCTGGTGGCTCAGTTAGAGCGGGTTGGCTGTGAGTTGGCCGGTCCGGTTGCTCAGGTCGGCGGCCAGTTTTATCGACCTGATGCCCTGTATTCGAACTGGAATCTAATAGATCAGCAAACTGTAGATCAGGCAAAAATAGCCTGGTCCGAGGTTGAGCAACTCGGTAGCCTCGAGCGCAAGAAAGTTTACCAGCTCTACCACCAGCGGTCCCTGTCATGGGAACGGCTATTACTAGACCTGCATAGCGGCCGTTTGTTCGGCTGGCCTGGGCTATTACTGGTCGATATCTGTGGGCTGTTGCTGATACTGCAGCTTATTAGCGGTATCTACCTGTTCCTGAAGCGTAATGGCTAGCGGGTTCTGGTGAGTATCAATCAGCCAACAGGTATTCATCAGCAAAGAGTTGGGAAATTTCTTCCCGCTTTCTAATCAGATGGTGCTGGTTGCCATCGACCATGACTTCGGCGGCTTTGGGCCGACTATTGTAGTTGGAGGCCATGGTGAACCCATAGGCTCCGCAGCTCATCACAGCCAGTAGGTCATCCTCAGCAATCCCTAACTGGCGGTTCTGGCCGAGGAAATCACCGGTTTCGCAAATTGGCCCGACAACATCCCAGCTTCGGTTATGTTCCGTAGATTCGCTTACAGGCTGAATATCGTGCCACGCACTGTATAGGGTGGGTCGGAGTAGGTCGTTCATCGCAGCATCGACCAGTGCAAAATTCTTTTCGTCGCCAGGTTTGAGTCCAATCACCTGGGTCAACAACACCCCGCTATTACCAACCAGACTTCGTCCCGGCTCAACATAGATATGCTCCGTACGACCTGCGAACAGTTTCAATAGCAGGTTGGCATAGTCCGTCATTGATGGGGGTTGTTCGTCCTGGTACCGAATACCAAGTCCGCCACCAACGTCTATATGATCGAGCGTAATATCTTGCTTGGCGAGTTCATCGACCACCAGTAGCAGCCTTTCTACTGCGTCCACAAGCGGCTCTAGTTGGGTAAGCTGAGAGCCGATGTGGCAGTCGATGCCAATGGCAGACAGGTGCTTTGAAGCAGCAATACGGTGGTAAATTTTTACCGCGCCATTGATATCCACCCCAAATTTGTTTTCTTTAAGCCCGGTTGAGATGTAGGGATGGGTTTGAGCATCAACATCCGGATTGACTCGTAACGCCACTGGCGCGACTACACCTAAATCTCCGGCGATTTTTTCTAGCCGACCAATTTCGGTCACCGACTCTAGATTAATGCAGCCTACACCACTGGAAAGTGCAAGTTCCAATTCCGAGTTGGTTTTACCGACCCCAGAGAAAACCACCTTCGCAGGATCTCCGCCAGCGGCGAGCACCCGCTGCAGCTCTCCGCCGGAAACCACGTCAAACCCGGACCCCATCCGGGCCATCAGGTTCAGCACCGCCAGGTTTGAATTAGCCTTTACCGCGTAACAGATTTGATGAGGGTGTGGCTCTAGGGCTTGATCCAGCTCCT
Organism: Immundisolibacteraceae bacterium; assembly: GCA_016763355.1. GTDB lineage: Bacteria > Pseudomonadota > Gammaproteobacteria > Immundisolibacterales > Immundisolibacteraceae > QNFC01. The sequence continues at coordinate 5,073 of JAESTY010000094.1, read as the reverse complement.
GCCAGGCCGATTCGATTGCCCGACGGGAATAGATATAACAGGGGGTGCCATAGAGCTGGCCAATGGTGGCCAGCGATACTTGTTCAGCATGGAGTTGGCCAGCGATCCGGGGGAAATGAGTCAATTCAGCCTTGAGTTTGTCGGTAGGGTTAAGGTTGGTGGTTCAGGTCGGCGGTTTCTTCGGGCAGATAAAGTGGACCCATCTGTCCGCAGCCCTGGAGTATTGCCAGGGTGGGAGTCAAAATTATTGCTAATAAGGTGAAGCGAGTCCACCGCTGCCATCTGCTGATCATTGATAAATCCCGTTAATTCGCCCAAAGGAGCGCAAGTATTGCCGTTGCGGGACTTAAATTCAAATATTCGATGGTGCCTGCTGTTGTGCAACCGGGTTGTTATGCAGGGCCGCGGTTAAACGTTCCTCAATGGCTTTTTTGTATTTAAAGTAGTGAATGCTCTGCAGGTTTTGATTGCCGCTGATGGATGCTGCAAGTTCTATGTCAGTTAAATAGATAGGGTAATTTTCACCGGTTTTTCGGCGTTTGAGAATTTTAGATGCAACCTGCTGATAGAGCTCCGAGCCCCATTCTAGTGAAGAGAACTCTTCGCCTTCATAGATTATAGACAGGGCAGGACTGCCGCTGTTTGAAGGTACAGCCAGGGCATGGATATCAACAAAAGAGCTGCCGTTTTTGAAGTGAAATTCGACCTGACGTTGCTGCCATTTACCTTCCGGAGTTTGGGTAAGCTTATAAAACAATACTTCGGTTTGATGGTCCGTCTTGAAGTCCGGATCAGCAAGCCGTAGTCGGCGGCATATGTTGGTAACAAAATATTGCAGGTGGCGCAGATGAGCCTGTAGTTCAAATGTGGCGGTTTTCTGTACCAGGTAAGCGCCACCCTCATCGATAATATGAAAGCGGGTATCTTCGCCGTCAACTTCGATAAAAATTTGAATCACTCCCGGCAGGTGTCGCCGGGTCATTAGGGATAGATCGCCAAGCTTATAAGAGGTTTTGTCGATGTGGGTGGTTACAGGGCCATTTTGCGGGGTCGCTAGAATTTCTTCGAGTTGGGTGCGCTCGGCGATAGTTATGTATTGCAGGCCACCGCCACCCTGTTCGATCATCCCAAAGCGTGGGCCCACTGGGTAGATAAAGCGGCGGTGATCGTTAGTAGAGCTGCCAAAAAAAGTTCGTGCTTTGGAAAAAATTTGACTGACACGAACTGCCGCCGCGTCGCCGTTTTGTTCGGAAAAACTAAAAAATTTAGGTTCTGGATAGTTACTCTGACCGGATTGAACGCCGATTAGATATTGTTGTAACACCATGCCGATGGTGTCATCGCCTTGATGGTGCTGGCAGGTTATTTCACCCCAGGCAGAGCGATATACCAGATCAATTTGCTGAACCGTGTTCTGTTTTGAATCGCCATAACTTAACGGGTCTGACCGTGAGCTGGTCAGCCTTAGTCCTTTACGCATGTAGCGCGAAAAGGGTTCGAAGCCAAAATTTACCAGTACCAGTAACTGGGTATAGCGCAGCGGTGCGGCTAAATCTTCGGTGCTTGATTTCAGCACGCCAGGTAACGGCAATTCTCCTTCAACAAAGCGGCACAGCATGGTCAGTTCGCGTTCACCAAGGTCGGTTTGTCTCTGGTTCACCAGCCACCGGGTATAGCGGGCAATAACACCGTTTAAAATACACCAAAGGGTTAACTCAACTGGAGTAGCGAAGCGTTTAATCGGTTTAACATCCGGATCGCTATAGCTGGCCTGGTTATAGAGTAGCCAGACCTCCTGGCCACTTTTGCTGCGCGCTTTATTGATGGCAAGCGCAGACTCAGCGGAAATCTCATTGCACTTGCGGTTAACAATCTCAACCTTGCCGGGTTTACGTTCCAGCGCTGCGTAGATACGCCGCGCCAGGATATGAAGGTCCTGTTCACTGATCGCCGTGGATGATGTGTGCTGGGAGACCGATTTGGACAGCTGGGTGTAGCTATTACTTAATTCTCGGTGAATCTGGTGGGTCTCTTCCATGATCTGGCTGATACGCCATCGATTTCGCTGATCGAGAGTTTCCAGGTGGCGTTCAGACCAGTCCCAGTTATTTACATAGCTTCGCATCAGCCTTCTGCGTAGCTCGCGCCTGGCGGATGGAACTGCTGGTTTTTGACTGAGGTGTTCACCGATTTTCAGGTAAAAACAGTGGCGTAAAAATTCGACTCGTTCTTCCTGTTCGGTTTCCAGCAGGTAGGCTTCAGCCTTGTCAAACATCAATAGATAAGGATCGAGTCGTTCCAGTTCGGTGGTGCCATCCTGAACCCGCTGTTTATAACTAAGACTAACTAGCTGAGTATTAGGGTGCTCATGGATATAGGCCTCCATAAGAATTATTTTCATTAACGACTTGTAGGGCGAGTCGATGCCTTTAAACACCTGCCAGAGTCCTGCACCGGTGAACTCTTCAATGGGGATGTTATTAAGCGGGCCGAAGTCGATGAAGTTGGTAATTTTTACACCAGGTCTCTGTTGTGCCGAGTCGACAAACTGATCGTAATTGGCCTCCTCATTCGCAGGCACTATCCACCACAGCGGCGGTAAGCCTGAGAGTAGTATGGAGGTCCTGTAAAACTCTTCTAGCAGTAAAAACCGCTGCGCCGTGCCACTACTCTCGCTGGACATGGATTCGACCTGGCCGGACTGAAACTGAGAGCTATCAACGATAAAAAAATGCAGTTCTACGCCATTTTTATCCGCCCAAAGCTCTATATCATCGAATTTCTGTTGCAAAAGCAGTCTTTCGGATTCTGGAAACTGCTGTTCGACACAGACCCAAACATCAAAATCGCTGATAGAGCTGAAGGCGATAGAGCCACTGCTACCCATCATAAACACAGATAGAATGCTGTACTGACGAGCGGCCTGTTGTTGAAAGCGAAACCCGGTTACCAGCCTTCCTGCCGAAGCGATCGCTTCGTCACTCGGATGGTAGTTTCGAATGCCGCTTGGTACATCATCGCCGACAAAACCGGGAAGGTCAGGGTGATTCAAATGCAGCAACAATGAGATAGCGGTCAGCAGATCCCACTGGCGAGTTGAGAGCGACTCACCGAGCCTATCTAACCGAGCCTGGTTGATCTTTAGAAATTGTTGTTCGATCTCTAAGGGGTCGTAGTTCATCCTGAACCTGATGTATGGCTAACTGAGGTTAGTCCGTTTATGTAGAGTGAAGGTTTTCGGGCAGTGCCTGCGCCAGGCAGCGACACCCTTAAAAACCAGGAGGATTAACCTTTGGTATTAGCGACAGCGCGTGCTTTCAAGGTTGATGTGGTACCTACCTAATTTTGTTGCTGGTTAAGCTAGCGGCAGAGAGGTCAAAAATTTAAGGTTTGTCGATGACCGCAGCGTGTGAAATCTTTTCAGCAGTCCCGGTCAAGTGGTGCTGACAGGGAGCCGTAAAGCGGCTTGGATAGATATTGGCTAACGGCTGACCATGGGGCGGTAGTTGTTTCTTCAGCGGATCGGATTTAGTTGTAATTTTGCTGCTGGATACTGCTAAAATACGCGCCCGCACGTCAGGGGCAATGTAGCTCAGTTGGTTAGAGCACGGCACTCATAATGCCGGTGTCGGTGGTTCGAATCCACCCATTGCCACCATCCCCCCTTTTGCTCAGTTTTCTTGTTAGCTTCCTGGTTTAGGATCGACTCGATCTGTGTGGCCAATGAAAAACCAGTTGTTGCCTATATGCTGGTTTTTTTACAGAATTATTCGGTCTCCTGCACCAGAAACTAAACAAGCGGTTCTACTGGTTCAGTTTTGGATTCAACGCCTCTGTTGAGATGTTTTTTCCACTGCGTGAAATTTTTCCAATACCAGCTAGGTCTCTTTGTGCGTCTCTGCAGCTATTTCAGTGGTTTCAATTGCCGCGTAGTTATGCAGAATTACTCGACTTCGGCCATTTCGGCCGATGGAAAATCAAACTCTGGAGTGGATTCACAATGAGCGACATCAAACTGGAAACTAAAAAAGCCCCGATTGCTAAAGCAGTGGCGGCTGCGATTACCCTGGGCTTAGCTGGCAGTGCGGTCTCCTTGTCCGTATCCGCAAACCCTTTTGAGTTGACTTCTCTTAATGGCGGCTACATGCAGATTGCCATGGAAGGTAGTTGCGGTGGTGACAAAGGTAAAGAAGGTAGTTGTGGCGGTGATAAGGCCAAAGAAGGCAGCTGTGGTGGTGATAAAGCCAAAGAAGGTAGCTGTGGTGGTGATAAAGCCAAAGAAGGCAGCTGTGGCGGCGACAAGGCTAAAGAAGGTAGCTGCGGTGGTGACAAGGGTAAGGAAGGTAGCTGTGGCGAAGCCAAATGTGGCGGTGCCGCTTAGTTTAAGCTGTTCATTTCAGTGACTTCATTATCGAAGTACAGCACTGGTCTTGGTTTGCGGCGGGTCCTGATGGATCCGCTGCTAGCTCAGGTGCCAGATGCGATTGATTTTTTTGAAGTAGCGCCAGAAAACTGGATTGGGGTTGGTGGCCGGTTAGGCCGACAATTTCGTCAGATTACCGAACAACGACCACTGCTCTGTCATGGGCTATCCCTGTCCCTGGGCGGTCCCGATCCGCTTGATGAGCTTCTATTGAAACGCATCAAGCTGTTTCTGGATGAGCATAATGTGGTGTCTTACAGCGAACATCTCAGTAGTAATGCGGTTGATGGGCATCTTTATGAGTTGTTCCCGATTCCCTTTACCGATGAAGCGGTACGGTTTGTTGCCGATCGAATTCGTCGTGTTGAAGAAGCCTTAGAGCGGCCGCTTATTATTGAAAATGTCTCCTACTATGTGGCCCCTGGGCAGCAGATGGCGGAGATAGAATTTATTTGCAATGTGCTAAACGAGGCCAGCTGCCAGCTGTTGTTAGATGTCAACAATATCTACGTCAACAGTGTTAATCACGGATACGGCTCAGAAGCGTTTTTAGATGGATTACCTGTCGAGAAAGTGGCCTATATTCACCAGGCAGGTCATCTGCGCAAATCCGCAAACTTGCTCATTGATACCCATGGTAAAAACCGCAG